>CAYXDR010000015.1:0-17763 GCA_964463515.1 uncultured Desulfobacteraceae bacterium
CCCGACCCCGAGAGACATCGCTATTTTGACTTTTTACGATGCCATCAATATTGATGCCGGCCCAAGAACCTCCGGGGTGTAATACCGGGACCTGAAAATCCTCTAAAAGGCTCGCCCAACCTGGCATGAATCATGCTTGTTCATGGGACGAAAAAGCCTTGATCAAGGTGTGCAACAATTTTCCGGGAGATTGCCTTATGAAACATTTCCGTTTAACCGTCCTGTTTGCGGCCTTGCTCCTGCCCGCAGTGGCACAGGCCGGAGCCGGAGCCGGGGAAGTTCTGAGCCCTGTAAATTTGAGGCAGGGCCCTGACACCAATACCGGCGTCATATCCGTACTCAAGCAAGGCCAGAAAATAAAGGTACTGCAAGAAAAAAACAACTGGTTCATGGTTGCTCTGGAAAAGGACACCTACGGCCTCAGGGGCTGGGTATACGGAGATTACATCTCCATTGTTTCCGCCCCGGAGCCAAAGCCCGCCCAGACTCAAACAAACACTCCGGTTGAAGAGGAAAAATCTTCCCCGCCCGATTCCCACAAAGAGAAGGAACAAAGCCGGACCGACAGCATCCAAAAGGAACCCATGCCCCTGAAGGAAGATAAACCGAAGACCGAGGATGAATCTTCCCCGGTTCTTCAGGCCGAAAAAGAAGCATCTCCGTTGCGGGTAGATACAGGTAAAACCCCTAAAACCCCGGCAAAAAGTGATTTAACGCCTAAAAGAACAATACCGCCTTCAAGGGTGACAGACCCAGAGCCGCAAATAACTTCAGCCGCCCATAAGCCGCCGCGGGCTCATGAAGACAGGCAGATGATCATTTCTCCGCAGGAAACAAAGCAAGGACTCCAGCATACAAAGCCGTCAGGGAAGGACCTGATCCTCCACAGCGGGGAAGCTTCTTCCTCCGGTTCGGACAAAACATACGAAGCCACCCCATTGCGCCTGGCCGGAATTATTTTGAAGTTTTCCGTGGTTGTTTTTTGCTGCACCGCCTTGATTCTTTCGGCCAAAGCTTACAGAATCGCCAAGGAAAGCGGCAGGGAGGCAGTAGATTACTGACTCCCAACGGCATCAGCCAGAAGCCCGACTGCCAGCCCGAAATAAACAGAACGGTTCCATTTAAGAAGAACCCGGAAATTGTCGTACACCAGGAAAGATCTTCCACCTGTATCCGGCTGTAGGACTGAGCCGACTATGTCGGCTCCAGGCGGCAGTCTTCCGCCGTCCACGCGACTTACTCCCAGGTCCGCCCATTCATCGACGTTCTTTTTCACTTCAAGCCCGGCAAGCGACATGTCAAAGCCTTCGGGCAGCTTTACCTCCCTTCCCCATTTGAGGCCCGGTTTCCAACCGGCCCGCTCGAGATAATTTCCAGCCGACGCCATGGCATCATGGATGTTGTTCCAGATGTCCATGCGACCGTCATTGTCGTGGTCCACTGCAAAAAGGAGAAAGGAAGACGGCATAAACTGTACCTGTCCCATGGCCCCTGCCCATGACCCTGTCATTTCGTCCGGCTCAATATGACCCTGATCGATAATTTTAAGGGCTTTCATTAGTTCAGACCGGAAAAACGAGCTTCTCCTCCCGTCATAAGCAAGTGTTGCTAGCGCTCCGACAACGGAAAACCCGCCCGTATAACGCCCATAGTGGGATTCTATCCCCCACAGGGAAATCAAGTAGCGGGGAGGAACACCGAACCTCTCGCCGATTTCCTCCAATTCCGGACCGTGGGACCGGAGAAGGCGCTTTCCGAGATTTATGCGCCGGGAGGAAAGCGCGTTTTTGAGATACTCTGCAAAGCTCAGTGTTGACTCCGGCTGTCGACGATCCAGCTCAATCACCCTGGGTAGGGGCTCCAGGTCTTGAAAGGCTGCAGTTATTGTCGCCCTGCTTATACCGGATTCGATCGCCTCCTGCTTGACGCCTTCCAACCAGCCGGCGAAATCCCCCTCTGCGCCCAATGCCGCACCGGCCGTAATCAGGAAAAACGCCGAGAATAAAACGGGATAAAAAAGCGCTGTCTTTAAATATCTATTCACGGTCTCTCCTTTCGAGTGCTTCCGCACGCGAAGCCTGGAGTGTTAACAATTCAGGCGGTGCCGTATGCCAATCGACGCCCTTTCGAAGATGAAGATCCTCGGCATGAACACTATGTGGGAAGCGGTTCATTTTTCATCTTCATGGTTTGTCCCTTTTCCTGAACCGCCAAGACGCCAAGGACGCCCCGTTAAATTCGCTTCGCTGACCTGCGGGGCGGTACACCAATCGGAGCCGGGTTCGGCGCCGGAATCGGTATCGGCCGTTTTTAAAGTAGTTCTTTTTTCCGCGCGGCTGACAGCTAATGGCTAACGGCTAAAAGCTAACAGCTAACAGCTAACAGCTTACGTCGTATTCCGAGAGAAAAAACTCCAAATCAACCGAGTAAGAATCTAACACAGGGTGAACAAACGTTCAATATAAGTGAGACATCATTGATTTGTTGACTGAATTTGCGCTCGTTGGTACCATACAGTCCGTTCAATAAAACGGGTGTATTATAAGGAGCTGTATGCTTATAAACCTGGAACATCTGGCGTTGCTCGCTCAGCAGGAACCCTGGGCTGAAAATGTCAGTGCCGGCAAGGATTTCTGGGAAGCACTGAGCGGTTGGATCGAGGAAAACGTGGTGGCGGACTTCTTGTCCCACGTTACCCGGCAGGTGGATGAAATCGTGGAAATAGACCCGGAAATGGACGATCCCGCGATTTTGAGCCGTGCCACCCGCTACATGGTCGAATTCCTGAATGCGCACCACGCCTCGGTGAGGATTTACGACCCGGACAGCGCCCAGATGCTTTCATTCGGTTCCCACCCCTACGAAGAACACACGCGGCTCAAGTATATTCCGCTGGAAGACAGTGTTGCGGGTGAAGTCATAAAGAGCCGCAATACCTACATCGTGCCTGACATTCTGGCTGAAGACCTTTACCATAACAAGGAAGTAATCTACCAAAAGGGCGTGCGGTCCCTGATCGCGATTCCGTTCGAAGTGCCCCGCCTGTCCCTGCACGGGCGCATAATGGTAGGCGTAATCCAAATCTATTACGCGGAGAAAAAACACGACATTTCCACCCTGGAGCTCCAGGTTGCGGAGCTTTTCGCAAAAAGGTTGAGCATCGTACTCACCCGGAAAAGAATCCTTGCATTATCCAGGATCAACGAAAAGAAAGAGGCCATCATCCAAAAGATTTACCGGACGATAGGCAATAAGAAGGGTGTAAAGACAAAGGAGATCTTCGACAGGATAATACCGGAGCTGGCCGGTTTCATGAACCTCCAGAGCTGTGCGCTCTTCTCGGTTTCCCGTTCGTATGATCATGTCATCCTCGAAGCCGGCTACCCTTCTGACGGCGGATATCATACCATCGGCCAGACTTTTCCGGTTTCATCGGAGCCTGCATTTGAAGTGCTCCTAAATTTAAGAAGCTATGAGGCCGATCCTGCCTACGAATTAATAACACCGTCCTACATCAGCATCCTGGATCCACAGCGGAGCAGGTTGATTTCCGACAACATGAAACGCTTTGCCAGTGTTCATAACATCAACTCGATAATGTACGTGCCCCTGCATTCAGACGGGGAAATGACGCATTTCATGACCTTCGATGCACTGGGGAAAAACCAGAGGTATTCAGATGCCGAAACCGATCTTTTCCTGGTTTTGGGCAGGGAACTGATGAAAGTGAAAAGGATGGAGCGGCTCGACGATGCGCTTCATGATTTCAAAAACCCGGCCATCGCCATAGCCGGTTTTGCAAGACGCCTGACCCGGCTGCTCGAAAACGAATTCGAAGGATCCTCCAGGAACCAGGCACTTCGCTACGCGGGCATTCTCGCGGAGGAGACAAGGAGGCTTCAGGAGCTTGCCTTGAGCATTTACCAGGTGGGGGAAGAGCAGACATTGAACCTTACACACCTGCTGAAACGCCGCTTTGAAATAAACACGGAAGCCATCAAGGAGCAGTTCAAACAGAACGTCCGGATGGAAGAAGGGCCGTTCGACGAAAGCCTGACCGTCAAGTGCTACCCGATGCACCTTGAACGGGTATTTGACAACCTGCTCAACAACGCGACCAAGGCGATACCCATGCAGGGAGGCAGCCTGTCGATCAGGACATACGGACAAGGCGACTTCGCCTGTGCAGAAATCACCAACACCGGGCTCATGAATCAAACCGACCGCCTCAAAATTCTTGAAGGGGAAGGGGAAGGCCGCGGTCTGTACATAACCTACCGGATCCTGCAACTGATCAGAGGAAAAATAGATCTTAAAACCAACCAGGACACCACCACACTGGTGGTCTGCCTTCCGCGGTGCAAGGAATGAATGAAGGATGTCAACTGAAAACACACAAGCGGCTGGCTCCCGGCTGATAGCGGCCGACGAAATAGCATTTGATATAGACGGAGTTGTGGCGGATACTTTTCGAAGTTTCGTTATACTGGCAGAGAAGGATTACGGCATAAAAATCATCTATGAGGAAATCACCGAATACGAATTCTGGAAAATACTCGATATAGAGGAAGAAATAGCTCACGCCATAATCCGCAAGCTTATCGAGCAGCCCGTCGAAGTGGGGATAAAACCCATCCAGGGAGCCGCGGACGTACTGTTGAAGCTTATAAAAAGCGCACCTCTCAAATTCGTCACGGCAAGGCCTGAAGCCGATTCCATACTCACGTGGATGATCGAGGTGATGGGTTTTCCGGGGCACGAAAACATCATTCTCGAGGCCACCGGAGACCACGAGAGTAAAGCGTCCTTCCTGGTGCGCGAAAACGTAAAATATTTCGTGGAAGACCGGCTTGAAACATGCTATCTATTACAGGATGCATTGGTGGTGCCGATCCTGTTTGATCAACCATGGAACAGGAAGCCCAATGCTTTCAAGCGGGTGAAAACTTGGGATGAAATCGCCTCCCTGATCGACTGGTCGAAAGGGGCCGGCTAACGGGCGGTAAAAGGAAAGAAGAGATTTTGATGAAAGGAGGTACGCCATGCCGACCTACGATTTTAAGTGCGAAAAATGCAGTAAACCTTTCACTGTCATGCTTTCCCCGGCGGAATACGAAAAAGGCCGGTTCCGTTGCCCTGACTGCGAGAGCACCAGGGTCAGGCAGCAAATTACCCCCTTCACCGTGAATACATCAAAGAAAAGCTGAGGATTCCCCCGGGGTTTCCCCGGGGCATAAACAGTCATTGCCAGGAGATACAATTCATGAAATGCCCCCACTGTGAAAAGGAAATCGGCGGCCTCCGCTGCCCTCACTGCTCAAGGGAAAATCCCGAAGAAGCAAAATACTGCATGTATTGCGGCTCGGTACTCGGCCTTGAAGAGATGCCCGAAGGAACCATTCCGCCCAGCCAGACCGATGACGAAGATCTTGACCTCGACAACAGGATCCTGTGCCCGGACGGAGCGTGCACGGGGATAATCGTCAACGGCAGGTGCACAGAATGCGGCAGGCCTTATCCTGATAATGAAGGCTCCGGTGAAGAGGCGGAAAAAGATGTATGAAGTTTCGATCACGACCAGATTCTCCGCCGCCCACCAGTTAAGGGAATTTCAGGGGGGCTGTGAAAGGCTCCACGGCCACAACTGGAAGGTCCAGGTCACGGTGGAAAGCGAGATTCTCGACAGCACCGGCCTGGTCATGGACTTCCGGGAGCTTAAAAGGCAAACTGCTGAAATCATCGACACTCTGGATCACAATTTCCTGAATGACCTGGAGCCGTTTCAGTCGAACAACCCTTCTTCGGAAAACATAGCACGTTACCTGTTCGACCGCCTTTCCACTCTTATCAACAACGACAGGTTGACAGTGAGAAGTGTCAAGACCTGGGAATCGGAGGACTCATGCGCCTGCTTTACCGGATCCTGATTGGCCGGCGGGACAACCGATGATCCAGGCCGTGGCAATAATTCCTTCCCGTTACGGTTCCACCCGCTTTCCCGGCAAGCCGCTCGCACTCATCGCGGGTAAACCGATGATTCGACACGTCTACGAACGTGCCTGCTGCTGCCGTTGCCTGCAGGAGGTCTACATCGCAACGGACGATGCGGCCATATTGTCAGTGGTCAAGGATTTCGGCGGCCGGGCACTGATGACACGCCCCTCCCACAGGTCAGGCACGGACCGTATCTGCGAGGCCGCGGAAATACTGGGACTGGCCGAGGATACCGTGGTTGTTAATATCCAGGGGGATCAGCCGGTGTTTCCCCCGTCAGTAATCGAAGACCTCGTGGCTCCGTTCGAAGAAGTCGACCCTCCGGCGATGACCACGCTTATGCATCGCATCGAAGATGCCGGGGATATTCACAATCCCAATCATGTAAAGGTGGTGACCGACCTACGGGGCAACGCCCTCTACTTCTCCCGCTCCCCGGTGCCGTTTTTTCGTGACAGCGATAAGGCGGACTGCTACAAGCACCTGGGATTCTACGCCTACAGGACCTGGTTTCTCAAGGAGTTCACCCGGCTTCCGGAAGGCTGGCTGGAGGCGGCGGAAAAGCTGGAACAGCTTCGAGCGCTTGAAAACGGGTTCAGAATCAAGGTGGTTCAAACAGCCTTCAATTCACTCGAAGTCGACGTACCCGAAGACATATCCCTTATCGAAAACAGCCTTGCGGCCGAAGATTGACAGATGGCACCTGCTGCAAAGACATGGCGACTATTGCCCCTGGACCGCAGGGCCGAAGAACTGCTCCGCTGCCCCGGCATCAGTCCACTCCAGGCCAGGCTCCTAACGAACCGAGGTATAGCCAGTGCTCGGTCCGCTGGTGAATTCCTCGCCTCCAGGCTGGTGTCCATGGCCGATCCCATGGACATGAAGGACATGGACAGGGCCGTATCCGCCGTGGTTGAGGCCATAAGTGACCGGAGAAAAATCACCATCTACGGGGACTATGACACCGACGGCATTACCTCCACCGCTCTGCTGGTGCATTTTCTCAAGCATTTTCCCCTCCATGTAGACTGCTATATACCCAACAGGCTAACCGAGGGCTACGGCTTGAACGGGCCAGCTCTTTCCCGCTTAGCCGATAACGGCACATCCCTCCTGATAACGGTTGACTGCGGCTCTTCCAACACAGCAGAGGTGGAGCTGGCAAAACGCATGGGGATTGACATCGTCGTCACCGACCACCACAGGGTATTCGAGAATTCCATGCCCGATTGCCCCTTCATTAACCCCAACAGGGCGGACTGCCGCTTCCCCTTCAAGGACTTGGCCGGTGTAGGTGTGGCGTTCTACCTTCTTGTGGCCCTTCGCGCCGCATTGAGGGCCAAAGGTTTCTTCAAAAGCATCGAAGAGCCGGATCTCAGGGAATACCTTGACCTTGTGGCCCTGGGAACCATCGCGGACGCGGTGCCCCTTACCGGCGAAAACCGCATATTCGCAAAATCCGGGCTCGCACGCATGGGAAGATCGAGCTGGTGGGGCATAGAGGCGCTTAAAACGGCCTGCGGTTGCGAAAACAACCGTATGACATCAGAAGATGCAGCATTCAAGCTCGCACCCAGGCTGAACGCGGCAGGGCGCATCGGGGACAGCACGAGCGGTATAAACCTGCTCCTTGCAAGGGAACCACTTGAAACAGTGCGATGGATCAAGGCGCTCGAATCGGCCAATAAAAGGAGAAAGACCGAAGAACGGCGCATCCTTGCCGGAGCGGAAAAAGCCGCGTTATCCCTGGAAGCCGCTAAAAGCACATTGTTCATGGCTGCCGAAAACTGGCACAGGGGGGTGATTGGAATTGCAGCATCGAGGCTTGCCGGGAAATACAACCGTCCCACAATACTTCTTTCGATAGAAGGCGGCATGGCCTACGGTTCGGCACGCAGCGTACCAGGCTTCGATCTTTACGCCGCCTTCGCGCGACTGGGGCATCTTCTGAAGGGGTTTGGAGGCCATACAATGGCGGCCGGATTCTCTGTTGAGACCCGAAATCTTGAAGTCCTCGAAGAAAACTTGGAAGCCATAGCCGCGGAGGTTCTCGACTCCCATCCGCCGCCGCCGGAAATCCTCATAGACGCGGAAATGGAACTAAGCCGTATCGATGAAAGGCTCGTGGAAGACATTGCCGGGCTTGCACCTTACGGTGAGGGCAACCCGGAGCCCAGGTTTATCGCCAGGAGCCTCAAAGTGATCGGCCCCAGGGTGGTTGGAAGGGATCATCTCAAAATGGAGGTGGCCGACGGCAACCATGTAAAGGAGGCCATAGGCTTCGGAATGGCCGCGGAAAAGCCTCCCGAAGGCGGATTCGTGGATGTAGTGTTCACCCCCGAAATCAACTCCTGGCAGGGAGCATCCCGCGTTCAAGTCCGGATGGTGGACATGCGCCCGTCAGGCCCGTAAGCCCTATTCAGCGAAGCAGGCGGCCGCCTGATCGATATCCTCCGGGCAGAATACAAAAAGGGCGTTGCGCTGCCTGTCCAGTGCCGAGCCGTAAACGTAATTTATGTTAATTCCGTTTTCGGCGAAAGTGCGGGCCATGCGAGACAGTGTTCCCGGGGAATTTTCAATTTCGAGCGCTATCACCGGCATGATGTCAAACACATAGCCTTCCCGGGACAGGCGATTGATGGCCTTGTCCGTATTATCCACCAGAAGACGTATCAACGCATAATCAGCTGAATCCTTCTGCATGGACCCGTAACTGGCCGCAGGTGCGATGCGCTTGAGGCTCTTTCCTCTGGCCTTGAAAAGCCCCTGAACGTATTCCGAGGCATCCTGTATCGTAAGGGCGTCTATATTGACGCCAGCCCCGGCCAGCAGGTCCGCGAGCACAGCCAGCTCCCCAGGCACGTTACGAAGAAACAAAGATATTTCTGTGCGTACCATGACGGTATTCAAACCTCCCTGACAAGTCGTTGAGAACCTTGTTTTCGGCCTACCTGAGCGCGGTCTCCTCCCCCGGAAGGATCAGTTCCGCCGGCGATTCCCAGGTCGGATTGTAGTCCTTGAAATATTTGAGGAACGCCGAATCGGTGGATAACACCAGAGAGGAATTTTCATCCATGGTTTTCTTGTATATTTCAAGCGTCTTGATGAAGCTGTAAAATTCCGGGTCCTTGCCGAAAGCCGAGGCATAAATCCGGGCGGCCTCGCCGTCTGCCTTACCCTTGATCTCCTCAGCCCGCCGGTATGCCTGGGACTCGATTTCCTTGAGATCCCTGTTCATGTTACCTTCGATTTTTCGGGCCTCGCCCCTTCCCTCCGAGCGGAACTTTTCCGCCATCTGCTTTCGCTCGGCGATCATACGGTCGTACACGGACCTTCTCACATCCTCCACATAATTAAGCTGCTTGATTTTTACATCCACCACGTGAATTCCGAACTGGTTCAGCTTGGGCTGAGCCTCCTCCAGCACCCCTTTCATGATCTGCTGCCTGCCAAGGGTAATTTCGGAAATGGCTCTCATGTCCTGCGTATCCATGCCCATTTCAAAAGTATCCAGGGTCCGGTTGGAGGACCTCACCGTTTCGATAAGTGGGAACGAGGTAATGAAGTTCCGAACCGCCGCCTCCAAAATGTCGTCCAGCCTGCTCAGTGCCCCGGTGACATTGTTGACGGACTGGAAAAACAGCAAAGGATCGGAAATTCTCCACCTTGCGAAGGTATCGACCCAGATGAAGGTCTTGTCCAGGGTGGGTATTTGGCCCGGGTCCCCGTCCCACTGGAGCAGGTTTTTCGGAAAATAATTGGCCTGATGAATGACCGGAATCTTGAAATAGAGCCCTGCTTCGGTCTTGGGGCTGCCAACGACCTTTCCGAACTGGGTTACGACCACCTGTTCGGTTTCGTCCACAATATATGCGGACAAATATGCTATGAACCCGAGCACCAGCACTATCGGGACGATTTTTCCCATCTTCATCATTTTTCACCTCCTGACCGCGAGCCAAGGTTTAGAAGGGGCAGCACGTTTGAATTGTCGGAATCGAGGATGTACTTGTTTCCCAGCTTAGGATAGATATCCAGGATGGCCTCCAGGTACAGCCGGCGCTTGGTCACGTCCGGGGCCTGCACATATTCTTCGTAGAGAGCGAGGAATCGGGCTACATCACCCTCGGCACGGTTAACCCTGTCCAGTGCATAGCCTTCCGCAGCCCTCACGGTTCGTTCCGCGCTTCCCCTGGCAGCGGGAATGATCTTGTTGTACTCCTCCCTGGACTCGTAAATCAGCCGCTCTTTTTCCTGCGTTGCCTGGTTCACCTCGTTGAAGGAAGGTTCAACCGGCGGGGGTACATTTGTGCGCTTCATTTCTATGGTGCTAACCCGAAGACCTGTTTCGGCCTCATCCAGCTCCTTTTGAAGCAGCTGGGCCGCGGAGTTGGCAATCTCCTCGCGCTTGCTGATTACTTCGTTGATGCTTCGGTCCCCCACCACCAGGCGCATGACCGCCTGCGACAGGTCCCTGAGGGTTTGACGTACGTCCTTGACTTTGAACAGGTAATTGTAGGGATCGTTGATCCGATACTGGACGATCCACGGAACCACGCCAACATTCAAATCCCCTGTCAGCATCAGGGATTCCTCCTGGTAACCCTGGCTGGGCGCATAGCGCGTCTTTACTCCGGGCTCAACCGTGCGGAAGCCGAATTCCTCCTTGAACACGTATCTAACCTTGACCTTATGAACCTTTTCAATCCCCCGCGGAAACTTGAAGTTCAAACCCGGCTGGGTGATCCGTGTGAATTTTCCAAAACGCTGCACCACCCCGACCTCGTCCACGGCCACGGTGTAAAAACAGCTGGAAGCTATGAAAAGTGCGACTATAATGAGGATGATAATCGGTGGGCCCCCGCGGAATTTGAATTTCGCCCCCTTGATCTTTTCGAACATTTCATCCACCCGGGGGGAGCTGTCGCCGCCTCCTCCGGATCCCTTTTTCTGTTGCTGCAATTTATCCCAGTCCCAAGGCATGTTTAATTCTCCGTCTTTTCCAGTTTTGTTCACCGCGAAGAAAGACTCCCGGCTTGCGGCGGTCAGGCCATAAATTGGTTTTTCTCATCCGGAAACTTCGCTAGTGCCACCCGGTATTTCCAGATGGACATGAATCAAATTCGCACCGTATCTTGATGGACAGCAGGAAGAGTATGCTCGGAGCATATATCGCAATCTGCGGGTTTACAGTATTAATAAACGACGGTATAGTCAAGGTTTAAGGAATCCACCGGTTCATTTTGAAACCACTTTTTTGACGCCATTGTGTATTTTATGAAAAGACGAGAATCTTCCCTTACACCCCTTAAGGACGTGCTTTCGGGCCTGTTCAAAAAAAAGGTCCTCCCGGTTGACCCTGCGGATGCCGCGCTGTGGAAAATATGGCCCTCGGTGGTCGGAGAAGCGGCATCTGCCCATGCGCGGCCCCTATGGATTAAAGACGGGGTACTCAAAGTCGCTGTCACCGAGCCTGTATGGGTTAACGAGCTGCGGTTCGCATCCGAAGAGATCCGTGCAAGCCTGAATGCGGCACTGGGAAGGCGTGCCGTGCAACGGATTGAATTCCGCACCGATCCTTCCAGGCGTTGAGTTCTCAGGCAAAACCCGGGGGCTCGATTTTGAGCCCTGGCCTTGCCCCGGCCGCGGATTCCACCAATGCAAGCTTGGCCCCTGTCCGCATCGAAGGGTAAACCATTTTCAACCGCTTGGGCTCCAGGTTCACCTTCCTGAGATTTGCAAAAAGGTCCGCCAGCCTCTCCGCCGGGTAAACGATTGCGAACCTGCCCTTGGGTTTCAAAAGAAATGCAGCTGCACTGACTATTTCACCCAGGCCGGTCAAAATTTCGTGCCGGGCGATGGCACGCTCCCGGTGCGGGTTTATTCGACCGCTTTTTGCCTTGCGGTATGGTGGGTTGCAGACCACCGCATCCACGCAGTCTTCCCTGAAAGGAACTTGCGTGATATCCCCTCTCACCACAGCCATGCGGCCCAGGCAGCCGTTAATTTGTACGTTCCGGGCAGCCTGCCGCGAAAGTTCCTCCTGGATTTCGAGGCCCCAGATCCTCTTAACGGGCCGTGAAAACAGCAATATCAGCGAAACAACACCGCAACCCGTCCCTAAATCCACAATCAGGTCGTCCTTCCTGACCGTGGCAAAATCAGCCAAAAGCAAAGCGTCGATACTGAAACGGTACCCGTTTTCGGACTGCACCAGGGAAATCCGCCCATCCAGGAAGCGGTCTACCCGTTCCCCGGGGCCGGCAGGTACCAGGGTCTTTTCAAAGCTCTGCATGATCTTCCAGCGGATTAAATACCAGCCCGGTCAATACCTTGGGATGGAAGAAGGTGGACTTGCGGGGCATCACGAGCCCCGCCCTCGCCACTTCCCTGACATCCTCGATGGGTGTAGGATTCATCAAAAAGGCGGCACGCGTTTCTCCTGAACCCACCCTGGCAAGGCAGCTCTCGACGGAGCTGTCGAACCGAAACCATTCATCGTTTTCCATGTCCGTTGGCGTGAAACCGATTGTTTTTTGGAAGACCAGCTCAGAGAGCACCTGCACATCCAGCCGTTTCAACGCAGGATGAAGGTCCGCATCCATGTGCTCTGAAGCATCCGGCTTGAGACGCAGCAGGAGGCGGCCGCTGTCCCGCGTGCACAGGATGAAAGAAGTTGCATTTCCTCCGGCTTCAGCAAGCATTCTTTCGATCGCCTCAGGATTACCCGATACTTCCGTACCAAGGAGATCAACCGTGAAATATTCTGTTATCCGCGATTTGAAAGCATCGGGGTCAAACGGTGCAGCCGCCGCAAGCAAACGGTGATACGGAAGGATCGTCAAGCCCCGCTCGTCGATGCCGGAAAGATACATCATCACGTATTCATGTGCTCCGCCCGCCTCCCCTCCTGTCCCGTCCCTGACGGCGTTCCTGTAATTTCGGGCTGTTTCATAACGATGATGCCCGTCGGCGATATAGAGGGTCGCATCCCGGAAAGAATTTTCTACGTGTTCCTTCATATCGATGTCGCTTATCGCCCACATGCGATGTCTGGAGCCGTCTTTGAATGAAAAGGACGCCTGCGGCCGGACCGATTCACAATAAGACGCTATTTCCCGTAACAGGCCTCGAGGATTTTCATAAATGGAGAATACCTGGCTGAACTGAGCCCCGCAGGCCTCCATCAGTTTCAATCGATCTGTTTTGTGGGCGGGAAAGGTTTGTTCATGGGGGAGAATTACATCGCTTCCTTCCTCTTCAATTTTAACCCGTGCCACTATTCCCCACCTGGTCCGGCTCTCTTTGCCCACCAGATAACTGTGGGCGGAAACGTAGAAGAAAGGTTCCTGCGCCCGGACCAAAACCCCCTGTTCGAGCCATTTCCGGAAAACAGCGGCCGACCTGGTATACCGGCTGTCCTGATCGGTGTCGGCGGAGTTGGTTTTGCCCAACTCCAAACGTATCACATTGTTTGGGTCTACCCGATAAAATTCCTCCTGCTCGGAGGCCGATATCACATCGTAGGGAGGTGTGACCAGCGTTCCGAGATCTTGGAATCTGTCGAAGTTATAAGTAATGCCACGAAAAGGTTTGACTACCGCCATCCTGGACTCCTTGCAGTCGAAATTTCTCCGCCGCTCGGACGGATGGATAATTTTTTCGGATAACTCTAGTTGTGTCAAGAAATTTTGATCTGGACCATTGACAACCGGAGGTGTTGGTATAAAAATTCCACGTTGTTGTTTTGCGCGGCCGATCTTCGTAAACACGCGGGTAGAAAACGGGGACTTAAACGATGGACAAAAAAAGCCTGGGCTCCAACAGGCGTGAAGATGTTGTGGAAAAACGGATAATCATAAGGGGGGGCACGGTTCTTACCATGGCTGGTGATCTGGAACCTCTTGAAAACACGGACATACATATTTCAGGAGGCCTCATCGGTTCAATAGGTCCAAGCCCGGGTACAGACGATACGGCCGAGGCGGAGTTGATCGACGCATCGGACTGCATTGTGGCACCCGGCATTGTAAATGCCCATACGCATCTTGCAATGACTTTGTTACGAGGTTTTTCAGACGATCTTACGCTTCACAGATGGCTGTTTGAAAAAATATTTCCCGCCGAAGCCTCCTTTATGTCGCCGGAAACGGTTTACTGGGGAGCACTTCTCGGCTGCCTCGAAATGATCTCCTCGGGCACCACCTGCCTTGCCGACGGCTATTTTTTCCCCGATTCAACCATGGACGCCGTTTCCGAAAGCGGGATGAGGGCACTCGTAGCCCAGGGTCTCATCGATTTCCCCGCCCCCGGCATAGAGGACCCTTCCGGGAACCTGGAAGCGGCAGTGTCCTTCATAGAAACCAGGCATGACCAGGCGAAGTTGGTAGTCCCCGGTATTTTCTGCCACAGTCCCGTGACCTGCGGCATGGAAACGTTAAAGAAAGCGGCGGAAGTCTCCCGCCGTCACCGCCTCCCCATTCAAATCCATCTTTCCGAAACCGCTTCTGAAAGAAGACAGATCGAAACCCGTCACGGCATGAAGCCGGTGGAATATCTTGAATCGATAGGCCTTTTAGGCCCCGACCTGATCGCGGTTCACTCGATCCACGTAGATGAGGAAGAAATGATGTATCTGAAAAACTACGGGGTGAAAATAGTTCATACACCCGAGAGCAATATGAAATTGTGCTCCGGTGTCGCACCGGTACAGGGCTACATCGGTGCCGGGATGCACGTGGCCCTCGGAACCGACGGCTGCGCCTCCAACAACGACCTGGACATGTTACGGGAGATGGACAAGGCATCCAAGCTCAGCAAGGTAACCGAAAAGGATCCGACGAGCCTGGACGCAAGAACGGTGATGAAAATGGCTACATCCTGGGGGGCAGAGGCTCTTGGACTCGGAAATCAAGTAGGAACTATCGAGGTCGGAAAGTGCGCGGATTTGATCGTTGTCGATACGGCTTCCCCTCATCTTTGCCCCCTCTACGATCCTTATTCGGCCCTTGTCTATGCAGCAAAGGGCTCGGATGTACGGGACGTTTTAATAGATGGCTGTGCTGTATACAGGAATCGGCGATTTACGCGCATCGATGCGGACGAAATCATGGGCCGGGTGCGCGGCCTGGTTGCGCAGTGGGGCCACCCGGCCTGAACCCTGAAGCTTCCGATGCCATTAGCTGGTGGGAAAACCGTTGCGTTTAAATGGATTCCTTGATAGTGTCCCTTCGGAAAATGAAAGGCCCTGTCAGTTTCATGCCCGGGCCACTCCAAATTCCGGAGGCGATTCAGATCAGAAATGAAAAGAAGAAGGAACATCGGAACCATAGCCATGGTGGCCGTGGTGGTCCTGCTCGCCGGCTTTCTGGTATGGTTTCTGATGCACATATTTGAAGGTAAGGAACCGCAAGTCAAACTTACACCGGTTCCCGATTATATAACAGGCATCGCCGAATTCACCGTGCAGGCGGAGGATGCCGGGCGGGGCCTCAAAAAAATTTTGGTGAAGGCCTCCCAGGAAGGCCGACAGTTCAAGGTCATCGAAAAGCACTTCCCCTTCGAAGGCCTGTCCAACAGGAACGGCACACATCAAGCGGCTTTTTCTTTCAAGATAAATCCGGTGCTGATGCATCTTGCAGAGGGCGGGTTAAAGCTCACAGTGGAAGCGTCCGATTATTCCAGGCGCAACGGCGGGGAAGGAAACGCCGCTGCCGCCGAACACGAAATGATCGTGGACACCACGTCTCCTTCGGTTAGGGCAGTGAGCCGCCTCCATTATATCAACGAAGGCGGCACCGGGCTGGTGATTTACAGGCAATCGTCAGACACGGTTAAGAGCGGGGTCTATGTCGATGATTTGCATTTTCCAGGCTATCCCGCCGGAGACGATTACTCCCCCGGTTCAATGGTCTGTTATTTCGCCGTTCCGCCCGGAACGGACAAAGACGTAAAAATATACCTCCATGCAAAGGATCGGGCCGGGAATTCAGTTAGAAATCCCTTCAACTACTTGATACGGCCCAAAAAATTTCCCTTGAAAAAGATGACCGTTACCGACAGGTTCCTGGATCGCGTTCTTCCCAGGTTTGCATACATGGATTTTGGCGCCGCAGACCGCCCTGTTGACAAATTTTTGAAGATAAACCGGCAATTGAGAATCGAAAACAACGAAACATGCCGCAGAACGGGGGCCGAATCCTCACCTGAAAAATTATGGAAGGGTTCCTTCCTACGAATGAAAAACGCTGCCACTATGGCAGGATACGGAGACAAGCGCGTTTACGTTTACAAGGGGGAAGAAATCGACCGCCAGATTCACATGGGAGTGGACCTGGCCTCGCTGGCCAACGCTGAAATCCAGGCTGCCAACAGCGGACGGGTAATCTTTGCCGAGCGGCTGGGAATCTACGGGCTCACTGTCATCCTGGATCACGGGCAGGGTATCTCGAGCCTTTATGCTCACCTGAGCAGCATCGACACCGAGGCGGGCCGCCATGTCGAACGGGGGGAGATTATCGGGACAAGCGGACAAACAGGCCTTGCCGGAGGCGATCATCTTCATTTTTCGACAATGGTTAACGGAATATTTGTAAATCCCATTGAATTCTGGGATCAACACTGGATAAAAGACAATATAGACAGGAAACTTTCGTTGATCCGGCCTGTGCGCAGGTGAAATCTGATGGCATCGTTAAAAGTCCCCAAGCCGTAATTCCCCGACGAGAGCTTGTGTCGGGGGGTGACGATAGAGGGGATATTTTGACTTTTACGACCTCATCAAATCTGGATACACCGCCTGTTTTACCGGTAAACAGCATTTAACGGGAGCCGGGGCATGCCTGATTGATCAGCGAGCACCAGCGCCGGGCGGCGAAGGCGGTGTTTCCTGTTCTTACGACCTGATCAAAAATGAACCAAGAATTTATAACTGAAGAATACAAACCGGCTGAAGAACAAAATAAAATCCAATCCAGAAAGCCCACATCCTGGTTCTGTTCCGGATGGCTTCCATTTGCATTTGCACTCGCCGCCGCCCTTGCCCTCAGTGTCGAGTATGTTCTTGACGAATTCGGCCTGGAGGGGTTATGTCCCACCGCGGGATGCGAAACGGTCGGAGGATTCGTCAGGCACGGCGAAAGCATGTTCATAGCTCTGGGCATGCTGTTTTTCTGGTCCCTGGCAGGACTTTACTTCTTTTCGATAAGGTTGAAGAGTTCCTTTCTACGCAATGCGTCCCTGCTACTCATTGCCGCCGGCCTTGCTTTTGACGGCGGCATAATCAGCTTTCAAACATTCGCAGTGAGGGAATCGTGCATCTTGTGTTATGGAGTTGGCGCTGCACTGTTTCTGACGCTCGCGGCTTTCGGGCTTCACCGCCGTTCGATTTTTGTGCTGATCCTGGGGCTTTCTATCTGGAGTGCCGGGTTTTTGTCTCAAGCATTCTTCCTGTTTCCAGGCAGGGTGCCGGATCTGGACGAAACTGTGCTCGCCTTTTCACAAGGAAAAAAGCAGGCGCCTCTGTTTTATTATTTTTTCAGTCTCAGATGTCCCTACTGCTCTGACGTTCTCAAGAAACTCCAACACGGGGCCACGGGCTCCGGCACCTGGTTGTTCTGCCCCCTTGCATCACGCAGCGAGGATAAACGTAAACTTTCTTCTCTCCTTGAAGATCCGGATTTCAACGAAAACCCCTTCGCAGCGGTTTTAACCGCCGAACATGCTGCCGAAAGTGAAACTGAAATTTCACCAGCGGTGGAAAGCGCCACC
>CAYXDR010000016.1:0-17508 GCA_964463515.1 uncultured Desulfobacteraceae bacterium
TCTTCCAGGACATAGGCGGCTGTCATACCGGGATCGAAACGTGCCGGGCGCACTGGCTGCATAGACATAAGCCGATGCATGGCTCCACGATCAGCACGGTGATCAAGAAACCGCCAGGCAGAAAGCGCAGGAGCGTTGACAAGGCCGGAAAGATGATCCCTATCGAGAAGCAGCACGGTCGATCAAATCAACATAGCAGGATTGTTCGCCGTTTAGTGAAAATGATGAATTCTATTCCAGGCCTTCGGTGGCATTGCCGCATGAAGGCAGTGCCACCGTGAAGGTTGTCCCTTTCCCTTCATCGCTTTCGACTTTAATGGAACCCCCCGGGTGCTGCTCAATGATTCTCTTTGAAATGGCCAGGCCCAGCCCGGTCCCGTGATTCTTGGTGGTGAAAAAGGAGGAAAATACCAAATCCCTGTCAACTTCAGGTATCCCGCATCCATCATCCGCAACGACGATTTCAACTTTTTCCCCCGCGGGGCGGGTGGCGATGCTTAGAACCCCTCCTGATTCCATAGAATCCATGGAATTCTTGAACAGGTTCAGCAGCACCTGTCTCAACTTACCCGGGTCTGCGGTAACGAACCTTGCTCCTTCATCCATCCGAAGCCGGATTTCCACCTTCCGCTGCCCGCAATCTTTTCTAAGAAGTGACAGGGTTTCTTCGAGCAGATTTTCCAGATCCACCTCTTCGGTGTTTATAGAGGAGATGACATAAAAATCTCGAAGTTCGGTCAGCAGTCTTTCTAGACGGGCGATTTCATCTGCAATGATTCTAAGTTTATGCTGCTCTTTTTCATCTGTAACCGTCCTCCGAAGCTGCTGTGCGAATCCTCCGATCAATGCAAGCGGGTTTTTTACCTCATGGGTTATCTCGGCCACCGACTGGCCAGGTGCAGCCAGCTTCTCAGAACGGATGACTTGTTCCTGGAGGATCTTTGTCTTGGTCAAATCCCTGACGATACCGGTGAAATAAAGTCTGCCTTCAAGGTCGATCACCGAAAATGAAATAAGCGCCGGGAAACTCTCCCCACCCTTACGGGTGGCGAGGACCTCGGTTTCATGGCCTATCCGGCTCGGGATTCCTGTCTCGATGTATCGATTTACCGCAGCCCGGTGGTCTGAGCTGCAAGCAGGCGCCATGATAACGTCCAGGTCTTTCCCGAGGACTTCACTTTTTCGGTATCCGAAGATACGTTCCGCGGCCTTGTTGAAAAACACCACCTGGTGGTTTGCGTCTATCGTGACGAAGCCCTCAACGGCGTTTTCAACCGCATGCTTTAGAATCATCAGGCCTTTGTGTTCGTCCTTTTCCATCTCCTCACCACACCTTGTATACCGGCAGTGGCACTAGTTATAAGCATTTTGTTAGCAATATTGATAAAATTTTAATAAATTTTCGATAGTATATCTCCATCTTTATTCACATAATAAGCAATGCCACGATAAGTTTCTTCATCTAATTCTACCTTTTCAATTGCTTCGACCATTCTGTCAACGGCTTCATTTCTCAGAGTTCCGTATTTTTTATCCCCTTCATTGAGAATCCTACGTGCATATTCGGATCTGATTTCTTCAATTTCATTTGCAGCCTTTACAAAAGCCCGCAAATCTTCTTTTGTTATGCTTTCAACAGTCAGATCCGTATTCTTGTCGATTTCATTTTCATACACATCGTCGTAATCGCTGGCAGAAAAAGAAATCCCGTGTCCAATGAAAAAAATACTAATTCCAATAATTGTAACGATCAATGGTTTAACATTCGCTTTCATAAAAACCTCCGTTCTTATAAATTAAATATTTACAAAAAATATATATTATTTATATATAAAAGTACCATTTCACTGCTTCCAACAAAGCCCCCGCTACGATTCATTTTACAATCCAAAAGGGATAGCGTTACAGAACTCCCAACGGCAGTGCTCATCCCGAGCCCGGCATCACCTGAAAGAGGATGCCGGACTCGGGTCCAACTTATCACGTCCATTGATCATTTAATAAGATGGCTGTCCCCCCGGCGCCACACCCCCGGGTGCTCCTCCTGGTGCCTGACCCGCAGGTCGTGCAGGCTCTTCCGGTTTCAATTCTTCATCGACATCACCAAGAGAGCTCCTCATCGAGGCCAAATTCTCGCGCAGATCTTGTAATTGTTTCTGAACATCGCTGCTTTCGACCGCATCAGTGACCTCGGCCAAGGCCCCTGTAACCGCCGACAACTCGTCACGCATCTCTTTGATCTGGCTCCTTATTTCTTCTGCTTCTTCATCGCTGATCGGCCCTTGCGAACAGCCCATGATCGCTAGAAATGCGACCAAAACCATAACCAGAAAAACACTCCAACCTTTATTGCGATAGCGCATAGTTACCTCCTTGTGCTATTGTGTAATTTTTGGCTAAACCCTCGAAGTCGCTTCTACGGGATACTTTACAACGCTATTCCACTGACGACTTCTTCGTTTGAATCGCGCCGCGCATGAACCTTTTGCTCACGGACGACTTGCTGGGTATCCCGCTCAGCATCCTGAGGAATAGCTATTAACTTCCTGCTATAATTTAATTTTAATTAAAAACTCTATTATTAGAATTTAAATATAAAATATTATCTAATTTATTTTTGATAAATTATCCATCTTGGATCCGAATTTTTTAGCCAGTTTTTCATTTTTATATACTTTGCCCATGATTTTATTATACCTTTCAACATCCAACCCTGATGCTTCGACAGCTTGAACCATTTTTTTGTTTGCCTGTTGCTGCAATTTTTTTCTTTCTATATGATTTGAAGCCTTCTGCACGGACTGCTGAAATTTTTGGTTGATTACAGAGACTTCACGGTAGGCTCTCGCCGCTTTCTCCAATTCTGCATCGCTCACATCCTGCTCCGTTCTCTCCTGAGCCATCACAGGAGTAACGATCGAAAATATCAGGCAAAACGCAACAGCAAAAAAACCACAATTTTTGAACATTCCAAGCCCTCCTTTTCCGTCCGGTTCCTGATCCTCCACCTGTCAGCTCGGCGGATTGCTGAATCTCATCAATAGCGAGGGTTATGTTGAATTTGAAGCACTTTTCATACCAAGAATTCGGTTGGAGCGTGGTCCGTAGTGTATGCTATTGAAATTTCAACAATTTTTTAGAGGGAAATGCTTTTAAGCATGTTTACCGCAACACCAGAAAGGAGCGCACCAAAATGACACATGTGACATATAGGCCTGTATCGATGACAGTCGCGGCCGGCCCAGGGAATAGTTCAAATACCGTTTTGTCTGAAAATGATTTCGGTGGGTTCTCTATGGCCACATTTGACAATACTTTTCAGCCCCCGACTCATCGGTCACCATAACAGCTCGTGTACACTCATCATCAGCCCAGCATAAAATGCCCGCTGACCTAATTAAAAATCTACAATAGCTGGTGGGATGGGTTTCTGGACACGATTGGATACGAGTCGAGGCAATCCACCGAGGCGTTTGCTGTGGAAGGTCGTGAAATGAATCTGTAGACGAGCTGAGCGTAACCGAGGCAATCCGCCAAGCCTGATCGTGAAGCAGAGTGGATACAAGCTTCGTACCGTTAGAGGTGCCATTAACAGCCCGCGTCCACGACCGGCCGGTTCATAAACCCAGTGCCATGGCTGCCCTGATCAGCGACAATCATAATACGGCCCAGCGAAATAATTAACGCCAGATAATCGGGAACCATTCAAACATAACTTGAGGATCGCCCCCGCATAACCTGCTTCGCTACCTTACTATTTATGCTAACAGGCCGGCAGGGTTTGGAGCTGCAGGGGACACAAGCGCTGCTGTCAGCTCTCCGCTAATGGTCACCCATTCCACCTCATTGTGATCTGTAGCTTTTACTTTTGGGGCAATTCGGACTCGGCGATACGATAAAAGATTTTGTCAATAGTATCAGCTTCTTTGCTCATCATACCTGCTTGAATAAAAGTGAACGAAACGGTTTCCTGATTATCAATGCTATATCGCACATCAATGTCAAAAAGCCGTGATCGAATGTCAAGACAGATCTGACGCCTTTCGATCTCAGGATGAAGCAGCGCTCTCCAAAGATTTATCGACAATCTCGGCAGTGTTTTCTCTCTTGTCATACCATCCTTCAAACAAAATTAATTCCTGCATGGAATTCAGCGTGTCATAGTTTTTTACTTTGACGCCCTTCAGGCCTGCTTCAGCCGGTGAATACACCCTGACATCAAAGGCATTCTTGTTTTCCGGCCTGGGGCGCCTGACCGCCATGAGTTTCCATACATAATCAGGATCTTTTTTCATTTCGACAACCAGATGGCGCCCCACCACTTCAGGTATAGGTTTCGGTTTGGGAAGAGGTTCATTGTTCATGCTGGGTTCCTGCTTGTCTTTCTTTGCCCAAAATTTCCAATTCATAATTATCTCCTTTATTTGAGTTAATTATTTTAAATGTATAAGGTACACTTTCTATTTATATTAAATTTTTATTATCATTGAAATCAATATCTTTATATCATCAATCAATTCTAATAGCATAAATGCCTTTTAATTATCAAAAAATAGGTATTGATTTTGCCTTCTACCTTTGATTTCAACCTATTTTTTTGTTGGCTTGTAGGTGACGGTCACCTGCTCTTTCAGTGCAGCCGCACCAGAGGTAGCAGAAACATTGATGACATTTACGCCCTCGATCAATGTGACACTCGCGGAGTACTTTCCTTCACTGACAGGCACTTCCGTGTCGTTGACTTTGACTTTGGCTCCCGCACTCTGGGTGCCGGTAACACGCCCACTGACGGTTATTGTAGAAACAGTGGAAGTATCACCATCGTCAGGTGAGTCAACCTTTAAAACGAGTGACATCCCGCTATCCCAAGGTGGGTTGTCGCATCCACTCAGCGGTAATAACAACAACAAGCAAAATAATAAAATATTTGATAATTTACATACTAAATTCATTATATATACCTCTATTACATTATCTATAAATTAATAAAAAATAATACAAATGTTTATTTAGCGAATTTTCCCCATCTGACTGTCTCAAGGGATAAAAACATTTCTTGAGGAGCCTTTTGGGGGAACAAATTTTCAAATGTGTCTCGCGACTTATCGGACGAATGCTTAAAGAAGGGTCATGGACCGAGGAGGGCCTCTTTTGAAGTAGGTTAGGCAATCAAAGGAAACAGGATCGGAGCCCGTTTCAAGAATAAAGGTGTGTGAAATGGACTTTTTGAAACCTAATTCAACCAAAAGGCCGACGATATCGAAGGCATATCTAATTTGAAATTTTGCAGGAGAAGAGTTGACTTTGGCAAAGCTAGGCGTGTGATAGATGACATGAATGAGAGTTTCATTTTGCCATTGAACTTGTTTTGTGACAAAGCTAAAGCTTGTTGCATTCAGCAAGATCAGGAAGAAAACGATTAGGATTCTTTGTAACCATGCTGTTCGAAAAAATCTCATCAGTTCCCATGCCATCATGTATAAGAGATTATCTATGACTTAGGCAAAAAAATATTTAGAAATTCATACTATATAAAAAAAGGATCTAGAATATAGTTTAAATAAAAAATACCAAAAAAATATAAATTGTCAAGTAAAAAGTAGCCATAAAAAATGGCTCGTTAACATTAAAATCCTTTGGCCATCGAATCCTCTTGATGTGTAATGCTTCGTATCCTTTCGGCGGGTATGCATAGGGTGATTTTCCCTGGTGAGATGGCGCGGTTTTCCGTCAGGACTGACCCCCTGTACGATGAGATCAGAGACCCTACACGGGAAGGGGCAGGAGGGTCAGGCCAGTTGGGATTGTCTTCTGGTAGGGAACGAAGTCAAATGGGTTGATCTGGAGCATTTTTGAGATTCTTGAGCACGTGTCAGATAATTGAGGGGATACCGGCAAAGAAGTTTTCAAGGAGATCTTTGAACGCTGTCGGAACCGGGTGATCCCGGCAGGGCCTTATCGACCCAGTTATCGTTTGATTTTGCCATAGATGTTTCGCGAAACCGATTCCAGTTTATCCAGAAACATGGCAACGAATTTCACTCGAGCTGCGATCAGGCCCAAGGCCGGAATCCACAGAAGAAAACCGGGTGATCCGGGGGGGATGGACAATAGAAAACCGATGATACCCAGTACCACGCCGGCCGCGATGAAGGCATACGATTGCCAGGGTTTCCCGTCTTTCAGCGCTTCCCGCCGATAGTGATTGATAAACCGCTCCCCAGGCCGGTCTTGGGACAATTGGTGGAAGCTACGTTTCAATTGCTGAATCATCTTCTAATCTCTATGCTTTTCCGGATTTGGACAAGGTTATTTTTTCGCGTTGGCGAACATATCCATCACGCGAGGTGGGTAGTAAGAATTTGCTTTTTCAGAGCACTGAGTATGGATGAAAGGGTCGTGTGAGTCAATCGAAACCCTGAACATCGAAACTCTGGACACAGGATCTTGTGGTCGAAACGGGGTTCTTCACTATTGAGGTTTAAGTTCATTGATGGTCTGGAAAACATAACCTATTACCCACTGCTGTTCTGACCAGTCAATGATTATACTGGACTACCGGCAATTGTTGACCACCCTAAAAGTGCAGTATTCGATAAGCTGGACGTAACAAATCCAAAAGGAATCCTGCTTAAACGCGCTTCACGGAATACCTCTGCCTAGCGCGGTAGACAGCTGAGGGAAAAAGTTATTCACGGAACAAGGAACTGGTCTAAAAATTACAGTTTCACAGAAAAAGATATCAATACCTACGACCGTTCATTGAGCCATAAGCCACACGGCCAGGTTGAGAAAGGTACCCTCTGATCCCTGACAGGTTTCTTTGTGGGTCACGGTTTGAGACATAATGGATCCGGTACCCCTCCCGAAACGGTCCTCGGTTGAAAGTGGTTGAAACACCGATCCTGTCCCCGGGTCGCACGAGCCGCTCCAGGGACTCGATTTTCCCTGCATACGGGTCACGGAGCAGGCCATAGAGGTTTGATAGCGTGTTTCGGTCCTGCCTTCCGTCATCTTTGAACTCCACACAGTACCTGCGGCCGGTGCGGGGTTCTTCCACGACGACAGCTAAACCGCCATTCTCGCGTCGGTACTTTTCCGCCACCCTGCCCTCTACATACTCGCTTCTGAGATAAGTAAAAATTGATGGGCTCGTAAAAAATCGTCAAGCCGTCATTCCGGCCTATTGGGGATAAACGAGGCAGGTTTATGAACGAGGTTCTCGATACCTATTTCCTGTTCACGGAAATTTCGGACCGGTTGCAGGAGATCGTGGCGGGGTACCAGGAACCAGAGATACCTGATGCCGGGGCGACAAGTCTTGGGCTCGCGGCGGTTGGTGCGGGTTCCCGTTCAGGGTGCTGGGTTGAAGCGTAGGAGGGCCTGGGTCTTGACCGGGTTGATATCATCAGTTTTATCGGCGGCCGGAATGCAAGACCGTCAAAACCTCAAAGGACCCGTTTCTGAAAATGCTTCAGTGAAAGTCGTTGCCTCCTTCCACCGCCTCCAGTGCTACCGGCCGGAGCAACAGAAGCCGGGTGGGAATTTCACCCACTGAAAATTGACGCCTTTTCACGGCAGACGTCAAAGAGCAATTTTTGAGTCGATGGCCTCGGCTCAGAGATATTTTTGTTCTGGCGGATGAAATGACGACCAATCCCCTCAAAATCGCCGCCTGACTTTTTACAAGGCCATCTTTCTTGGTCTCTTGTTTAACCGGGATGGAATCTCTTTGACGCTATTCCATCGAGGCGGAGCCTGTTTAACTGGGGGCTCAAGGCCGAAATCGGTAGTAATCCGATCGAAAAATCTTCCCTCGTTCGATCCTTCCGACAATCACATCGGAAGCGCACGCGGTGCATCTATTCGAGGTTTTCTTGACATAATGTAGACCTGCCGCATTTCGCCACCAATGAAAAGCATAAAATCATAGACGTCCCCATTCTACCCCTAGCTCGGGGCCGGAGCGGATCGCTAATCCTTACTCCGTAGAGGACTTGGCTCAAAGCCTCACCTCCTACTTCATGCCGGTTTTAACCGGCGCTTTCTGGACGTCCCTCAGTCCTGTTTCTCTTGACATTCTTTTACTGATGAGTATTATACACATATGTATAATACTCTATGGTGAAACGATCCAAAAAGGGGGTAACTGATGAATCCGTTCAAGTATGGAACCATCGTTTCAGGTGATGATTTCTGTGGAAGAAAAACCCTGCTGAAACAACTTGCCGGAGCCATTGAATCCTCCCAACGAATTGTGCTCCTGGGTGAAAGGCGTGTAGGGAAATCCTCTGCAGTCCATGAGGCGGTTTTCCAGCGTAAGGGCGAACGGCTCTTGTATGTGGACCTCCTGGGCATCAAGTCCATCGATGCCTTGTGCAGAAGGATGCTTCGCGCCATTGTGATTTTGGAGCAAAAATCAGGCTGGTTCGAAAAAATAGTCAAATCTCTTGCTTATCTTAGGCCGTCTATTTCAGTGGACCCGATCACAGCAATGCCCACGGTTTCTTTCGATGCCTCTGTTGAGTTGAAGGCCAATTCCATTCCCGAAATCCTCACCCTGATTCAATCCTTGGCCAAAAGGAAAAGACTGATCGTTGTCTTCGATGAATTCCAGGACATTCTCAACCTTGAGGACGCCTATGAGGCACTTGCCCTCTTGCGAAGCAGCATCCAATTTCAAACCACCATCCCCTACATATTTGTCGGGAGCATCCGGCACGAAATGGATCGCATATTTACGCACCACGATTCACCCTTTTTTAAATCCGCCATCCCCATGACCGTGGCCCCATTGCCTTACAAAGAGTTTTCTGAGTTCCTTAGAAAAAAATTTTCAGAAGGACTGCGCAGGGTTGACGACGAGACGCTGGAAAAGGTGTTTCAAATCGCCAACAACATTCCCGGTGACATCCAGCAGCTCTGTGATGCCCTATGGGAAGTCACCTCTGAAAGGGAAGACATCGGGATAGGCAATCTGAAAAGCGCACTTGAATTGATCTTTGCCAGGGAACAAAAATCATACGAAAACTACATCAGCCTCTTAACGGACATTCAGCTCAAGTGCCTTATGGCCATAGGCGTGGAGGGTGGAAAGGCGGTCTTTTCTGTTTCATTCATGAAAGCCGCTGGTTTCAACAATCCATCCACGGTGAAAAGAGCCGTCACGCGGCTCATCAAACTGAACATCCTTTTTGAAAGTGAAGGTGAATACAGGTTTACGAATCCTTTCTTCAGGGCCTGGCTCCCCCATAAAGGATAATGGTTCCTCCATCACTTTTGGCTCTCCTCTTTGCCCCGTATTCACCAGCGTATACTGAATCTGTGTAATCTGTGTAATCCCTGCCCAGTGAAATCTGCAAGCCATTTCTCTGGGGTGTGGACGGCTTTGAGCTTCTGACTTTGAACTTTCTCATTATCGGCGAAACCTTCATAAAATTCAGACGCGCCCCGGCTACAAGAACAGCGTATATTCACTCTTTGAGATCATTCTCTCTTGCTTCTCTGGGCCTTGGTGCCTTGGTGCCAGCACCTTCTCTCCTATTTGAAAACAACCGGCTTCTCCCTCCCAAACGCATTGTCATAGAAAAACACCATGCTCTCCTCCCCTCGGTCCCTCTGAACTCGGACTCCCGACCTCCGCCCCTCCGCCCTTACCCTCCAAATCATCCGAATCATCCTGTTTTTTCCCTACACTTCCGACCTCGGACATCGGACATCCGACATCTGTCTTTTCACTTCGTCCCGTTCTGTAAGATTTCTGGAAGTTATTGAATTATTAAAGAGCGTCCCTCTACATCACATTTCACGCCTGCGACAGGGGTTCAAATCCCCTTGGGGACGCCACTTTTCTCTTCCGTATCAACAAGTTCGATGAATTCAGCCAGATCCCGTCGAAGATCCCGCCTAGCGGGGGGACATCCCGACTTCAGTCGGGGAATTGGGCAAAAGGACCATTTCCGGATGGAAACTACACTAATCAAGCTCAAATTCAGCGGTCAGGAAGGTATGGTCGGAGGGTTTCGGCAGCATTCTGGCATCCCGGTCAATCCAGGCACCTACCGAGCGCTTTGCCACAGGAGCGGTAGCCAGTATGTAGTCGATACGCCAACCCAGGTTTCGTTTGAATCCATTCGGGATCCGGTAGTCCCAGAAAGTGTAATGTCCGGGACCCGGCTCATGTTTACGAAAAAGGTCCACAAGGCCCCAATCCAGAAGCTTACGCACCAGGGCCTGTTCGTCCGGGTGGAAAGCTACGCTCCCTGCAAAATGCTTCGGATCGTACACATCCAGGGCGGTCAGAGCCACATTGAAATCCCCGGCGATTACCAAAGGAAAAGCCGGGTCGTAGGCACTTTTGACATATGAGTAAAGCGCATTAAGCCAATGCAGCTTGTAGGCGAATTTATCGCTATCCACCTCATGGCCCTGAGGCACATATACATTTATCACCGGCACATTCCTGTATTTTATCTCCAGGAATCTGGCCTGCCCCTCGTCTTCTTCGAAAAGATCGCGGCGAAGTATTTCCACGGGCTGCCGTGCCGCGACAGCAACCCCATTATAGGTTTTCCTGCCACTGAACACCACGTGATACCCGGCGGCATCGAAATCCCCTGCCGGAAACATTTGATCCTGCACCTTCGTTTCCTGCAGGCACAGCAGGTCGGGCTTCTGCCGATGGAGCCACTCCGTGATGATCGGAAGCCTGGCACGCACGGAATTGGTGTTGAAAGTGGCGATTTTCACTACTTAACCCTGCAGCCCGGTGCGCATTTCTCGTGGGGCGAAACGAGCCTTACTCCTTTATCATCCGAGGCTGCAAGCACCATCCCGCGGGATTCCACCCCCATCAACTTCACCGGTTTCAAATTGGCCACGATCACCACCTGGGCTCCCAACAGGTCTTCCGGCGCATAATGCTCTGCAATTCCTGCGACCACCGTTCTCTTTTCTCCGGCATCCACGGTCAGCTTGAGAAGTTTTCTGGATTTGGGAATCTTCTCGGCCTCCAGCACCGTCGCCACCCGCAGGTCTATTGTCTGGAATTCATCAAAACCGACTTCCTGCAAAAACTCCGGCGCAGCCTTTTCCTGTTCTGGCTCAGGCTTGATTTCCACCCTCGGGAAAAGGGGATCTCCCTTGGTTATGGAGCCTGAAGGCCTGCTCTCCCCCCACTTCCGCACAAGTTCTAGGGTAAGCGCCCTCCCGCGTGTTTCGAGCCCGAGCTGCCTTTGCAGCCGTTCCGCCGAACCCGGCATGAACGGCCAGATAAGGGCTGATACAACCTTCAAAGACTCGTAAATATGGAATATAACGGTTGCAAGCCGGCCTTTGTCGGTTTTGGCCAGCACCCACGGCTCCATAGCGACGATGTACCTGTTCACCTGGTTTATGAATTCCCATACCGCTATAAGCGCCTTGTGAAAACCCAGTTCCCCCATCAGGAGCTCGTATTTCTCCGTAAGCCCTAGTGCCGCTTCTTTCAGTTCCCGGTCTTCCTTCATTTGCGAACCAGGCTCAGGAAGGTCCCCCTTGAAATATTTCTGTATCATGGTCAGGCTTCGGCTGACCAGGTTTCCCAGGTCATTGGCCAGGTCCGAGTTGATTCTCGCAACCAGCGCCGTTTCGCTGAATTCACTGTCCAGGCCGAAAACCATGTCACGCAGCAGGAAATAGCGGAACGGGTCCAACCCGTAGACGCCCACCAGATCAAGCGGTTTTACAACATTTCCGACGCTTTTGGACATTTTGCCCGCGTTCACATTCCAGTAGCCGTGAACATTGAGATTGCGGAACGGATCGATCCCGGCGGACTTGAGCATGCAGGGCCAATAAATCCCATGAGGCTTCAAAATATCCTTTGCTATCAGGTGCTGGCTTACCGGCCAGAATTTACCGAACAGTTCTCCGTCAGGATAGCCCAGCGCAGACACATAATTTATCAGCGCGTCAAACCATACATAGGTGACAAATTTATCGTCGAAAGGAAGGCTGATTCCCCAGGTCAAGCGCGACTTGGGCCTGGAGATGCAAAGATCTTCGAGAGGCTCCTTCAAAAAGCTCAAGGCCTCGTTCCTGTATCGTTCCGGGCGGATAAAATCCGGGTTTTCATTTATGTAACCTATGAGCCAGTCCTGGTATTTACTCATCCGGAAAAAATAATTCGCCTCCTTGATCACCTTCGGCTCGGTCTGATGATCCGGACACTTGCCGTCCACAAGCTCCCGCTCGGTGTAGAAACGCTCGCAGCCCACGCAGTAGAGCCCCTCATACTCGGCGAAGTATATGTCTCCGTTGTCCTTCACCCGGTTCAAAATATCCTGAACCACTGCAATATGTTCCGGATCGGTCGTGCGGATGAAGCGATCGTTCTGGATATCCAGGGTGGGCCACAGATCCCGGAACATTTTGCTTATGCGATCGACATACTGCTGAGGGCTTTGACCGTTCTTTTCCGCGGCAATGGCTATCTTGTCCCCGTGTTCATCGGTCCCGGTCAGAAAAAAAGTTTCCATTCCACGCAAAATATGGAACCGGTTCATCACATCGGCCACGATAGTTGTGTAGGCATGCCCGATATGCGGCTCCGCGTTTACATAATAAATAGGTGTCGTAACATAGAATCGCTCAGCCACTGGACTATTTTTTGCTCCTTTCTTTTTTACCGCGTGCCTCCGGTGCGCAAACGCCGACCTCGGAGGCCTTGAAGTCTACTTCAACACCGGGCTCCAGGAGCACCGTTACGGTTTCCTTTAAAACATTATGACGGACGACTTTCCCGTGGCCGCGCGGCGTATTGACCTTTTTACCAACCTTAGGGAAATTTTTTTTAATCTGTTCGTAAAATTTGTGTTCATACGCCAGACAGCACATTAATCTGCCGCACATACCGGAGATTTTCCCTGGATTCAAGCTGATATTCTGCTCTTTTGCCATTTTTATAGTCACAGGGTCGAAATTTTCCAGAAAGGTGGCACAGCAAAGCGGCCTGCCGCACGGGCCAAGCCCGCCGACCATTTTGGCTTGGTGACGAACACCGATCTGTCTCATTTCGATCCGGGTGCGGAACCGCCGGACCAAATCCTTTACCAAGTCGCGGAAATCCACCCTGCCTTCGGCGGTGAAGTAGACAACAGTTTTACTTCCATCGAAACGACGCTCGACATAAACCAAGCACATGGGAATATTTCTAGCCTTTATACGTTCATAGCAAAAATCGTAAACCTCCGTTTCGAAACGGGCGGCATTTTCGTATCTGCCCATTTCCTCCTCTGTTGCCAACCTGTAGACATTTTTCAAAGGCCGCTTAACCGGTTTGATCTCCATTTCCTGCGGTTCGGTCACCACACAGCCTACCGCAGGCCCCTCTTCGGTGATAACGATAACCTTGTCTCCTTTCGATAGAACAAAATGACCGCACCCGAAATCATACACCTTTCCCCGCCGCTTGAACTGTATCCCCACGATCTTGTTCATCATCGAAGGCTGGGGCGGCATTTTTTCCGGCTCCGACCGGGATTCCCCGGCAAGCTGTTCACGCGCTTCGCTCACCGTGAAATCTCCCAGGAGCGTTTCAGTTTCAACATGGTATGTTCGAGAACGAGTATAACGTTTCGCATTTTCATAAGTTCCCTTCTGGCCTCATCCAGAAGCTCGATGTTCTGAGTCAGGCAATCAACATTAAACCTTCCAACCGAATTTTTCAACTTATCGGAAAAATCCGGGTTGGACAGCAGGGCCGCGTCTGCACCCTCCTTGACGATCAGAAGATCCCGGAACCAGTGTTCCCAGACCTCGAGCATGGCCGGGGCCCCTGCAAGGTCTTTTTGTCCATCGCCCTTTTTGTCCCGCTTCTTTTCCCCGGCAGCCAAGGTAGCGGCCAGGGCCACGACCTGGTCGGCCGGTATAGTGAAAAGGCGATGCAAGATATCCAGCCATTCAAGGCGTTTTTCGAAAAAACCATTTTCATCCATAGCCAGCGCCCTGCCGGGGCTGCCCCCTGAAAAGGCGGCCAAAACCCTGGCGCGGTTTTCATCGAGGCCTCGCCTTTCGCCCAGCACCGATGCAACGTCGCCGATTGAAAGTGGATGGAAAGCAACCCGGCGGCATCGGCTGACGATCGTCGGCAGCAGGTCTCTACGTTCGGCGGCGGTGAGGACGATTATGTTTCCCGGCGGAGGCTCCTCCAGGGTCTTTAAAAAAGAATTGGCAGCCTCCTCAGTCATACGGTCGGCTCTCTCGACCACACAAACCCGCATTCCACCTGTCATGGGAGGAAAACCGAGCTGCCTGTTGAAAAGCCGTACCTGCTCGATCTTTATGGATGATCCGTCCGGTACTATCGCCAGGAAATCCGGATGATTTCCGCTTTCAAAACGCCGGCAGGACACGCACGAGCCGCAGGCATCTCCGTCAACCGGGGATGCGCAATTGATCAACTTGGCGAGGGCTTCGGCCGCGGTGGTCTTGCCGACACCAGGAGGGCCGCTGAACAGCATGGCGTGGGCTGTTCCCCCTGACTCCACCATATGCACAAGAAGCCTTTTGGCGCTATTCTGGCCCTTCAAGTCCGAAAACGACACCCCTTCACCCGCCCCTGCTTTTCATTAACAATTCTTTTACGTGAAACCAAATCTCGGATTCGAGAAGATCAATCGGCATAGTCCCGTCAAAGACCACGAATCTGTCATTTTCTCTCTCAGCCAGGGAAAGGTAGCCCTGCCTCACGGCCTCGTGGAATTCCATGCTCTCGCTCTCGAAACGGTCCTGGTCTCCTCCGGCCTCCCTTTTTCTCGCCCTGCCGAGGCCTACATCCACAGGGCAGTCTATCAGGCATGTCAGGTTAGGGAAAACCCCCCTGGCAGCCTTACTGTTCAGTTCGGATATCAATTCCGCAGGCAGCCCCCTTACCAGGCCCTGATATACGGTGGTGGCATCCATGAACCGATCACAAACCACCCAAGCGCCGGACTGAAGTGCCGGCATAACTACACCGGCCATATGCTGCGCCCGGTCCGCTTCATACAAAAGCAGCTCAGAGAATGGATCCAGTTCCTTGCTGCCTGCACTCAACAGGATCCTCCTGATCTGCGCACCGATTGCGGTGCCGCCAGGCTCACGGGTGAGTACCACATCCACGCCTCGGGATTCGATGTTTTCAGCAAGCCTTTGTGCCTGGGTTGATTTCCCGCTTCCTTCAATACCTTCAAAAGTGATAAAGTATCCCATCGGTTTTTCCGTCGGTTTCTACCGGGACTGCAGGTTTCCATGTGAAAATAGTCCTTTCGCCCAGCCCCTGGTAAAGACGGGGCAGACCGCCCCGGTGCGGCGCAGGCAGCTAGATCACACCGTAGATGCATGAAACTGCGGGATTGAACGAAAGGCCCCGCGGTCCGGCTGTTATCATCCTTCCGCCCGTGGTGAGTATAGAGAAGAGATGGAATTGATGCAAGCTGCAAAAAACCTCTTTTTCTTTGTTGACAAACCCTGAACAGTGGCTATTATTCCCCGCTTCGGGAGACGATCTCACCCGGTGCTGTACAATTACCACCGACAATGGAGGATGCCGATGAACAACGATACACACAAAATGTTTCTGAGCAGGCTTTCGGCCCGCAAGACCGAGTTGGAACACGCCCTGGATTCTCTGCAGCGGAACCAGAGAGATTACAACGACAGATTTTCCGGTGACAGCAACATGGATGAATCCGATCAGGCCCAGAGGGAAATATCTGTGGTCAACAATTACCGTTTGATTGAAAGAAAGATGAACGAGCTTCAAAAGATAAACCTGCTGATCAGGAGGATATCCGAAAACAAGAATTTCGGGGAATGCGAAGACTGCGGACAGCCCATCCCCCTTGAAAGACTCCTGCTGGTGCCCGGTGCAAGCCTTTGCGTGGAGTGCCAGAGGGAGTCGGAAAAGGCTGAACACATCCGTTACGTTGCCAACACCTCTTCTGCGTCCTACCGCGGCAAACGGTATCTTGAGCCGGATGCAGGGGACTTCGAAGAGGATCTGGACTTTCCTTTGATAGATCCCGATCTGGAGATCATTTCGCCGCCCGAATTTGACGAGCAGGAGCATTCTTCCGCCGGTTGAAAATCTCTCCTGTTTTAGGAGTTTATAGGGCGGCAGGAGGCATAATTTGCAGGCCGACTCAATTAACAGCGGTATTTTTTCAGTTTCTGAACTCACCCGGATGATCCAGTCCGTCCTGGAGGACAGCTTTCAGTTCGTCTGGGTCGAAGGGGAAATCTCCAACTTTGGTGCGCCTTCTTCGGGGCATTACTACATGGTTCTTAAGGACCCGGAAGCGCAAATCCGGTCCGTGATGTTCCGAATGCAGGCAAGGAACCTAAAGTTCCGTCCGGAAAACGGCATGAACGTGCTGGCCAGGGGGCGCATTTCCGTGTATGCACCCAGGGGAGAATACCAGCTGGTTCTGGATCACATAGAGCCTCTCGGTGCAGGGGCTCTTGCCCTTGCCTTTGAACAAACAAAAAAAAAGCTGGCTGCCATGGGTGTCTTCGAGGCCCGGATCAAGCGACCGCTGCCTTTTCTCTTACAGCGCGTCGCTGTGGTTACATCCCCAACCGGTGCGGCGATAAGGGATTTCCTGAAAGTAGCCGGCAGGAGATTCGGCAACCTTGATATAACAGTGGTGCCCGTGAGGGTTCAGGGGGATCACGCGGCGGAAGACATCGTACGATCCATAGAGCTTATCAACCGCATACTGGAAGTCGATGTTATTGTTGTCACCAGGGGCGGAGGCTCCATGGAGGACCTCCAGGCCTTTAACGAAGAAAAGGTGGCTTTCGCCATAAGGGCATCCGGGGTCCCGGTGGTTTCGGCTGTAGGCCACGAAATAGACACTACCATCGCCGATCTGGCTGCAGACATGCGGGCGCCCACCCCTTCTGCAGCCGCTGAAATTTTGATCACGGAAAAGGCTTCTTTGGTGAACCGGATCGGGGAACTGGGCCAAAGACTCAAGGCCTCTGCCTCCTCACGCATAACTGAATTCCAGCAAAGGCTTCAATATCTCAGAGCCGGCCTCAAAGATCCGCGCAAGAGAATTGTCGACCACAGGATCAGGCTGGACGAACTTCAGGCCCGGCTTTTGCGAATTATTGCCTCCGCACTTAAACAATACCGAAACCGCGTGGATTACGAGCGAAGGACGCTGTCTGCGCACAGCCCCGCCGAGATGCTCCAGGCTCGTGGACGTGAACTGCATTACACTTCTGCGGCCCTTATCAACGCCGCAAAAGCGGTCATTGAAAAAAACCGCATCGCTGTCAATTCTTTCGAGCGGAGCATACGCGACTTGAGCCCCCTGGCAGTCCTTGAACGGGGCTACAGCATCACGCGCCGGATTCCGGAAAAATCGGTCCTTACCGATACATCCGGGCTTGGGCCGGGAGACATGGTGGAGGTTCTACTGGCCAGGGGTTCGCTGGACTGCCAGGTACGGAAAACAAAAACCAGGGGCGGACATGCCG
>CAYXDR010000017.1:0-17008 GCA_964463515.1 uncultured Desulfobacteraceae bacterium
TCAGGATTTACGATCACAATGAAAGTAATTTCCTGGATTTTCCGAGCATGAGCGGAGTTGTTTCAATCGGCGCAAATCTTGCGCCCAGGCCCTGGTATACCATAACGGAAACATCCCTCCAGAGAACCGGAAGGGATATGCAATACCCGGATTTTTTGCACCAGATATGGGAAATGGGCCGCAATGTCCGGACGCTCAGGGAAGCTTACGCACCAGCCCCTGTGGCGACGGTAAAAAGTGCGCTCCACAAAATGGGTGTTATAGCTTCTTCCCGTACCGCGGAGCCTTTCGAGTCGGACGTATCAGAGGCGGCGGAAAAAATTCTGGATGAAAGCCGCGAAGTCAAAAAACGTTAGCCGCCTGTTACCAAGCGGCGGCTGGTATGCAAAAAATCGCACCACTGGAAAACGCCGCTCTCCCAAAGTTTGCGCTCGGTCGCCTCCCCTATGCCGGGGATATGTATAAAGCTGTTTTCGAGCATCTTCTCCGCCTGGAGGCCCTAGTGCTTGAATTTTCCGTTCTCATATATGATCTTTCGGGATCCGTCTTTCATAACCGCGGTCACGGTCTTCTTCTCGGTGTTCACAAGGTCCCAGTGAAGCGCTGAATCGTTGAAGCCGAGGGACTCCTTTTTCTTGGTGGTGAGCTCGGAAGGGTCCCCGTCATAGGTGTCGGAATAGGACGAACCCAATGCGATGTGGCAGTTTCCCTGTTTGCCCCCGAAGTTTTCGTCGTAAAGGGTGTTTGCCATGAACTTGTCTATACGGGAAAAGCGCGTGTCGGTAAGTGAAAATTCCCCTGTTCGCCTCGCCCCTTTATCCATCGAAAGCTGGCTCTCGGCGAATTTCCCTCCGGCCGCGGCTTCCAGTTTGACGACCTCTCCCTTCCTGAATTCGAGCCTTACCCCTTCTACAAGATTTCCGCTCCTGAACGAAGGCTGATCTGCATAATAGATACCGGTCAGTCCGCGCCAGTCAGGCGAGATGAAAAGTTCGAAACTTGGGATGTTATGTCCGGAAATGCCAATCCATCTCCTCCTCTCTCCAGGAGTCACTGTGAGGTCGCAGTGTTCGGACTCCACGTGGTAGGCCTTTACCTCCATTTTGTTAAGCCACCGCTTTATCGAGCCTGCACGCCTGAAAACCTCCTTCCACTCTGCCACCGGGTCGGCCGAGTCCAGGTAACACGCACGCACCACCTGTCGTTCGTACTGGTCAAGAGGGAGGCCGGCATGGCGCGCCTGGCATTCGGTGGGCAAAGCGCACAGGGTCCAGCCGAACAGCCCCTTCTCCTCCCGCTCCTTTATAATATCCCTGAGCGGCTTCCTGGCGACAGCCGCCTTGGCGATACGGACGGGATCTACGCCGGCCAGGTGCGTAAGGGATTCGGGAGCGTGAAAATAGACGCTTCCATTGGCGGCCCTGTTCAACACATCTTCTCCCGGAGCAATGAAGGTAAGCTGCTTCGGGCCGGCTTTCTGGTAAAAAATTCGCTCCATCGAGGGCGTGCCGCCCACACGGACCACCGGATTGAAACCCAGTTCGATTATACGGCCGTAGACCGTTTCCGCAAGCCCCATCGCGGCAGGATCTCCTCGCAGCACCACGACATCGCCTTTCTTGAACCGCCCTGTCCTTGCGGTTTTAAGTCCCCATATCAAAACATCGGCATATCTTTCCAGTTCCTTTTCAGAAAGCATAAAATCTCCCTTCTTCTGAAATTACCAGGCAAGAGCTGCAAGCACCCCTGCCCTCAGCTGACCTCTGACCTCACCCCTGATAAGCAGCCCCAGCCCTATAACTCCGTATCCTTTAAGAGACAGGATCACGTAGCCATCGCTGCATCCGGGCTCTGCAGGAATCCGCCCTCCGCTCAAAAGCCTCTGCAAACCAAGCTTGTCGATTTCCACAACCGCTTTCCCTGCATATCGGCCGAAGACCTGTACAAACCGGGTGGTCGGTTTGATAAAACCGCCCACCTGATCGAATACCTTGAGCCCTGCCTGAACCGCCTTCAGCCGTGCAGCCTGTCCGATATGCGCACTTCTGCTTAAAAGATGCCAGCTGCGCGAAGTTTTGAACAGCAGGAATTCATCGAAAAGCCTGCACGGGATTCCGAAACGTTCCTCCAGGTAGCCCAGCAGTGGCTTTCGGTCAATTTCTTCTACGTATTCTGGCCATGAAGAATCCCACCGAATCGACTCGGTGAGGATAAAACCGGGCGGTTGCTGCGAGCCTTGGACCATAAAATTCCTCTTTCCAGGACGAAAGTCCGGGGTCCTGCTTGAAACCAGTTACAACGGGCAATAATTCCGCATCGCGCTGCTCCAGCAGATGCCTCACCACGGCCTCGTTTTCATCGGGATTGTATGTGCACGTGGAATAAAGCAAGACGCCTTGTTGCGCAAGCATGTCAAACCCCCTTGTTATTATCCGCTTCTGAAGCTCAGGGAGCATTCTGCGGCCGCGTTTACCCGCAGGTTTCTTGTGCTGTTTTCCGGCCCTCAGCCCTCCTTCCCCCGAGCAAGGGACATCTGCCAGGATGAAATCGAAGCGGTTCCGCAAGGGAAATTCCTGTGCCTGGTAGCCGGTAACAACCGCATTCATGACACCGAGCCGGGTCAGGGTATGACCGAGCGGGCTTTGTCTCGCGGGCACCAGCTCATTGGCCACCACCAGCCCCCTGTTTTGCATCAATTCACCTATATGGGCGGTTTTTCCCCCCGGAGCCGCGCACATATCCAGCACCCTGAAACCAGGGCTCGGGGAAAGAGCTGTAGTCGCAAGGCAACTGGTAAGCGCTTGCGGGTGAAGATAGCCCAGGTGGTACTCCGGCAGGTTGCCGGGCCGGGGAACGCCTTTGAGGATAAAAAAGGAAGGAAACCGCTTCGATACAGCCACGGCTTTAATCCCTCGGGACCTCAAAGATGATAACACAGCCTCCGGTCGGGCCTTCAGCAGGTTTATACGCACGTGAACCGGCGGCGGCCTGCTAACGGCCTCCTCAAAAAGGCGATAGTCCGGAATAAAATCCCTGTACTCCTCGAACAAAAAATCCATAATGCACGTCCAACGGAACAAAACAGGCCATGACAGGGTCGGCCTCTTTACTCCGGCAGGTCCTTGAAAAGCGAGGCCAGTGTGGGCGAAAGGGCCTGACGGTTGTCTTTGATCACTCTTATCGCATCGTACTCACAGACCTGGATACAATTCTCGCATCCCTGACATTCTTCGGGTCTTGCCACATATGCCACACCATCCTTAATTTCAAGAACCCCGGCGGTGCAGTTGTCCACACATTCCTCACATCCTTTACATTTCTCTTCATCTACAACCGGAACAAACGCCATCTTCTTTACTCCACTCCTTACCGCCTGCCGCGCCGGAAAACAGCGCAACCTGACATTGCCTTTCCGGCCGGCTCAAAAAGTAACAACATTGCCGGCATTGTTGAAGAAAAACCGGTCTCCGAAAGCGCGCGCCACCTCCATGGAAGCCGTGAGTCCAGTGCAGTGAGACACCCCTATTTTCTCCACGCCCAGTTCTTTGAGGGCTTCGATGGTCAGGGCAACCTGTTCGCTGTTTTTCGGGTAGAGGTGCGTGCCGCCCAGGACCGCATGCACCCGTCGTTGCCCTGTGATTTCGCGTGCACGAAGTATTGTATTTATCATACCTCGGTGGGCGCAGCCCAGTATAACGATCAGGCCCTTGCCGGTTTCCGCTGCAAGGGCAAGATCATCCGGGAACGTATCCCGGCGCAGACCGTCGTCCTCCTGCACGTGAAAAGCAGCCTCCACCACTTCAAAATCCGTCACCATCGGAACCTCCCCGATGGTCGTCAGGCCTTCGGCCAGGCGGACCGGCTCTGTGTGAAGAGAAAAACGGGCCCTGGATTCCAGGTCCCACCGTGCAAAAGGCACCCCGTTGTAAACAGGAGTATTTTCCCCCGGCACCTTCTTGCATTTCCGCTCCCATACCGCAGGATGGGCGATGATATCGACAGGGCCCGTTCTTCTCAGCATCTCCAAGAGCCCGCCTGTGTGATCCCTGTGTGCATGACTCAGCACGATACTGTCGATGGAACCCAGATCGAGGCCCAGGGTATCTGCATTACGCACAGCGGCGCATCTGGCACCGGTATCCAGCAGCACTCTGACCTCCCCGATGGTTACAAGGGCGCTCCATCCCCATTCAGCTTCGAAATTGATTCCGCTGACGGTGTTTTCACAAAGGGTGTGAATCGTGACAGTCATTTTCATGACCTCCTTTCCGCATCTTCGCCCGGTCAGCCAGGCGACGGGCCGCAGCCGCGGCCCGTGGTATCAAGCATACTCCAGGTCTCCAGTCAGAGGCAAGGGGCAGATGATTGCACCGTCACATTTGAAAAAACCATCCAGATGTTGCGCCAGGGGGCAGTGTACCCTGTTGTATTTGTCGATCCCCTCTGTTATTGATTACCGTGAAAATACATTCGAAAAATCATTAACCCGGCACCTTTTCCATCGAAGTGGGGGTTTCTTTCGGGATCAGTATCGAAGCTTGACCGGGAAACCTTTTCACCCCGGGGGTCAATCAGTTTGTAATCGTATCCATGAGCGTCTAGGCATGAAGAGATACAGGGACTATGCGGGATATCTCAGGGAGATATTCGGAGAACGTGTACAAAAGATCGCAATCGATGCGGCCATGAACTGCCCCAACAGGGACGGAACCATTTCAAGAGCCGGGTGCATATTCTGTGACCGCAGGGGCTCCGGCACCGGGCTGCTTCTGGACAAGGGACTGTCCCCCGGTGAACAAATAATCCGTGCCAGGGCCTATCTCTCCCGTCGCTACGGCGCACGAAAATTCATTGCCTACCTTCAGTCTTTTACAAACACCTACGGCACGCCGGAAAGGCTCAAAAGGCTCTATGACGAGGTGGTATCGTTTCCGGAAATAGTGGGGCTTGCCGTTGGCACCCGGCCGGACTGCGTTGATAAGGATATCCTGAATCTGCTCGCTTCCTACACCCGGAATTACATGGTGTGGGTGGAATACGGCCTTCAATCGGCCCACGACACTACACTCGACAGGATAAACAGGGGTCATGATGCGGGTTGTTTTGCAAGAAGCGCCGAGGCCGCAGCGAAGAAAGGAATCAGCGTCTGCGCCCATGTTATACTGGGCCTTCCGGGTGAAACCCCCGAAATGATGCTCGACACTGCACGCTTTCTAGCCCGTTGCGCAGTCGACGGCGTGAAAATACATCTCTTGTATATAACCCGTGGGACGGCGCTTGAAAAAATGTACAACAGGGGTGAGTTCAGATGCCTCGAGCAGGAGGAATACGTAGACATGGTAGTCCGCTTCCTGGAAATACTGCCGGAAAGCGTGGTCATCCAGCGCCTGACCGGGGACCCTCCTCCAGGAGAAAACGTGATTCCCGCCTGGGCGCGCGGCAAGAGCACCACTCTTTCGATGATCCGCAGAGAATTGGAGGCCAGGGACACCAGGCAGGGCAGGATGACACCTGTCAGGCAAAATCCGAGATAAAACTCTCCAGGCTGTCGACATCCTGAACATTGTAAATAGAGGCATTCGAATCAGTGGGAAGAATCTTTTTCACCAGACCGCTGAGCACGTTCTTGGGCCCCACCTCTACATAAACATCCACTTGCTCGGCCGCCATGCGTTGTACCGTATCGTACCAGAGGACAGGATTGACGAGCTGTCCTGCCATCATGTCCTTGATCTTTCCGGGGTCGGTTTCCGCATCTGCAGTTGCGTTCAAAATAATCCGGTGTCTGGGTGGGCTGAAGGTTGTGTCGTCCATGAATTCCCTTAATTCGGAAACGCCCTCGGCCATCAGCCTGCTGTGCCAGGCACCGCTGACTTTCAACGGAACAGCCCTCGCCTTCATTTCCTTTACCGCGGATATGGCCCGTTTCAAAGGTTCAGCCTCGCCGGTGATAACCACCTGCTCGGCCGCGTTGTGATTTGCGACATCCAGCACACCGGAATTTCCTGCTTCCTGGACGATACGGCGCACAGCGTCCAGGTCCAGCCCCACCACAGCCGCCATGCCCCCTGGATGAACCAGGGATTCACGGTGCATGAGCTCCCCCCTTTTGGCGGCCAGTCTTAGAGCATCAGGAAAATCCAGGACACCGGCAGAAGCCAGGGCCGCATATTCCCCGACGCTGTGTCCGGCAGACACATACGGTGCTACACCGCGCTCCATCAGTACACTCAAAATTGCCAGATCCACAGCTATTACCGCAGGCTGGAGCGTATCGGTAACCGTGAGATCCTCGATCGGACCATCAAAGCAAAGCGATGATATGGGCTTTCCGCAGATGCGGTCCACGGTGGAAAAAACATCGCGGGCACTCGCGAATTTTTCCGCAAGGTCCTTACCCATACCCACGTACTGAGACCCCTGACCGGGGAACAAAAAAGCGATTCTGCCGGTCATTACTCCCCCTGTTTCTGCATCTGGCCGAGCTTTTTTCTGGTCAATTCCTCGGCAGCCAAATCGTACTCTCTGGAACCTGGAACCAGGGAGGGATTGGCCGCGAGTTCTGCGTTTATTTCTTCTTCTGTACGCTCGAATCTGGCGTTTATTTCGCTGAACACAGTGTTGACAATGCTGTAGACTTCCTCATCGGTGCCGTAAATATCTATCACGCTGGGTTCTTCTATCAAAACTTCCAGCAGGTACTGGGTCATGTAAAGAGAATAAGGATTCGGACGCGGCACAAGGCTCCTTAATGGAGCGATAAAATAATCGAAATCGAACTGAGAGGAATTCATGGCTTTCTTAAGCCCCTTGAGGAGGGCATCAGAAACGGCCGACGTGTTGTCGGTTTCGACAACTTTCTTCATCAGCAGCGTCTGCAAAAGTTTATTGTGGATTTCAGGCAGCTTGTATCTGAAAAACTTGTCTCGTTGATATGCCTGCTGCCTTTCCTGCCTTTCCAGATGCTTCAGGAGACGCTCCTGAACTCTTCCACTGTCCCTGGGTTGCATATTGAGCCCTTTATCGTGAAACTACAGTCTAATATCGGCCTTGAATCATTCTTCGGACTTTTTAGTGCTCGCTGAAGTTGAAGATGATTCCGACTTTCCAGATTTGCCGGAATTTTCAGACTTCTCCTTCGGTTTTGCATTGCCGACGGATTTGCCTGCATAATCCGTAACATACCATCCAGAACCCTTCAAATGAAAAGAATTCTGAGAAATCAACTTCTTGAGCTTTCCCCCACATGCTTCGCATTCGGTTAGCGGAGCATCGGAAAATTTCTGCCATGCTTCAGTTACCTTGCCGCATTCCGTACATGCATACTCATAAATAGGCATATTCAATTCACCTCCTTATGATTGTGCCCACTGCACCCACTCTTGCGTCGAATCAACACATACCCGGTGGCCCCGGTATGAATTCAATACATAACCCAGAGCGGGCATCGGTATTCTGTCAAGTATCCGATGGGTGGTGTCATGCACCACTCTTTCTTCCTTTTCCCGGTCCTCCGGCTTCACCATGAACCGCTGCAAAAAGCTGGAAAACCTGACAATATGAACCAGTTCGTGGGTGAACACGTAGACCAGCAGAGGGAGCAACTCCAGCCGTCCGTCGCGTGAAACGGCTTCCAGGATTCTATGGTCCTGAAGGCAGATAAAATAGTAATCACGCTTGGAGGATGGAAAGAAGAAAGCCTCCTCCGCGCTGTAGCCCTTGTGAAGCACAGCAAAAGCCCATTCGGGCACGTCTTCGCATACCCGCGAAGATAAGGTCTTGACCTCGTAACGGTGACGATTCCACTGGGCGGAAGAAAACTTGAAAAAATTTATTGTTGCATCTTCCGCGATGTCCAAGGCCTCGCTCACCGTGTGGAGGTTGTCCGGCTTGAATTCACAATTAGACATCAAAAACGCCCGACCGCTTGTTCATGACTATTTTAAGCCGGGAAACCACCGGTTCCCGAACCGGCGTAAGGCATACGTTTTTCCGGCCGGAAAACTCCGGAACCAAACGCTGAAAACAGCAGATCTGACCTGAAAAATTTAAGGACGGCGGGAAAAATGTCAATAAAAAAAATGGTGGCGGTGACTGGACTCGAACCAGTGACTCTGCGGATATGAGCCGCATGCTCTGACCGACTGAGCTACACCGCCGTTGCCCACCCGGGAACCCGGATGGGCACAATCTATTGTTTTTTTAATTTTTGTCAACCAAATAATCGCTTCTAAAGAATCTTTTTTATCTCCTCGGTCAGGGCAGGCACTACATCGAAAAGATCTGCCACCACACCGTAGTCCGCCCTTTGAAAAATAGGGGCATCCGGATCCTTGTTGATAGCTACTATGTACTTTGAGGTGCCCATGCCTGCGAGATGCTGGATCGCTCCCGAAATCCCGCATGCGATATAGAGATTGGGTGAGACAACTTTCCCCGTCTGCCCCACCTGATCGGAATGAGGCCTCCAGCCGGCATCCACTGCCGAACGCGACGCACCCACCGCCGCACCCATCAGATCCGCCAGTGTCTCGAGTATCGCATAATTCTCCGGGCCTTTCATCCCTCGCCCGCCCGACACGATTTTATCGGCCTCCGTAAGATCCATTTTCCCGCTCTGGTCGGCAAGTACTTCTACGACTTTGGTCTTCAATTCCCCGTCGTCCAGATTAAATTCGGCATCGACCACATCGCATGATCTTCCTGAATTCGGTTCCGACATGCTCATTACATTGGGCCGCGCCGTGGCCATCTGCAGCCCGCCCCCCGCGAAGCCGACCTTGGCATACACCTTGCCGGCATAGATCGGACGGAGCGCAACTAACTGCCCGTTGTCGATGGAAAAGGAAGTGCAGTCCTGAGCCATTCCAGCTTCCATCCTGGCCGAAAGCCTCGCGGCAAGATCTTTGCCCTGTACGGATGCCCCGATAATCACGATCCCGGACTCGGCGCTCGACAGCACCTGGCTGAGGACCGAGGTATATGCATCCGTAGTGTAGGTCTCCAGCCTGGGATCATCTGCTACTATAACCCTGTCAGCTCCGTATTGGCCAAGCACCGAGGCCTTTTCCTTCACGCCCGAGCCCAGCACTACGGCCGTAAGCTCTCCACCCAGTGCATCGGCCAGCCTCCTGCCTTCGCTGACGATCTCAAAAGTTATCTTACGAAATTCTCCGTCCCTCTGTTCAGCAATAGTCCATACAGCCTGTCCCATTGTTTTATTTCTCCTCGTCAGATTGAGGGTTGATCCGCAAAATCTTTCAGATGACCTTGGCCTCTTCATGAAGCAACCTGGCCAGTTCGGCGGCTTTTTCCTGGGGGCTTTCCCCTTCGATGATTTTTCCGGGTGCCCGTTCGGGCGGAGGCGTCAACTCGAGGACCTCCAGCTTACGTGCCGCCTCACCCACAGCAGCTGCATCCAATCCCAGATCTGCCAGAGTCTTTTCCTCAAGCGGCTTTTTCTTGGCTTTCATTATACCGGGAAGCGATGCATACCGGGGTTCATTCAGACCTTTCTGGGCCGTAACGAGAACCGGCAGGCCGGCTTCCACAACCAGGGTACATCCTTCCACCGGCCGATGCACACGCACCGTTTTGGCATCCTCCGCAACTTCGACCTTTACGGCGAGCGAGACCTGGGGTATCCCCAGAAATTCGGCGACTGCAGCACCGACCACCCCGAGATCGTCATCGACCCCACGCTGCCCAGTGAAGACCAGATCGAAGTCAAGATCTTTTATAACCGAGGAAAGGACCCTGCCCACAGCCAGAGAATCACTGCCGGCAAGGGCGTCGTCGTTGACCAGGATGCCTTTGTCCGCCCCCATGGCGAGGGCGGTTCTTATGGCCTCGGTGACACGTTTGGGTCCGACCCCTACCACGGTTACCTCTCCGCCGAATTTTTCCTTGAGCCTCAAAGCCTCCTCGACGCCGAATTCGTCGTAGGGGTTCATCACCCATTTCAAGTCATCGGTAACTATTGACTTCTTGTCCGCCGCGACCTTTATGCGACTCTCGGTGTCGGGGACTTGCTTCAAACAAACGATGATGTTCACGTCCACCCTCCTTTCAGCATCTGCCCTCTTCCATCTCGGTTACCGGAACCATGACAGCCCGGGATAAAAATTCACCAACCACTTTCCGGACCGTTTAATATCACACCGTTTTTATCTTGACAATACCCCATGAGTCAATATACTTGACAGCCGTATGGGATTTGCATTAGATTGTGTACCGTCATTTGATGAAACGAAGGCGGGCAAACAGCGACCCATTATCTGGCTGCAGGGCATGTGCTTGGATCGGAAAATGCCTGAGCCTCCTTGAGTATTCATTATTCACCCGTTCATGCCACCGTTCGCGGGAGACTGATCCTCCACCGAAACCGATTGATTCAACGGCTTTATCGTTGCAGGAAGTTTCGCAGCGGAATTATAGATGTCCGGAGCAAAAATTGCGAGACAGGCTCTGGACTGCCTGTTAAATCCACAAAATTAAGGAGGAGGCCATGAGCAAGAGACTATCTTTACCTGTCGTGTTTGCGGTTGCAGTCGGGCTAGCGGTACTGGGGGCGGCGGTTGCAGGAGAAGCGGGTGAGATCAAAGTGGGGGCCGTAATCAACCTGACGGGGCCTGCCTCGACATGGGGACAGTTTCATGCCAAGGGCCACCAGGATTATTTCCGGTATGTCAACGACGTTAAAGGAGGGGTCGCCGGAAACCGGATCGACCTTACCATAGCCGACCACGCATACAAGGTTCCCGATGCGGTCAAAAAAGTCAAGGAATGGTGCACCGGCGGCGAAATGGAAATGATCGCCACATGGGATGCCGGCTCGGGTATAATGGTTAAACCCATTATCCAGCGATATAAAATCCCCAACATAAATTATTCTACCTACCAGGGCATACTGAACCCGCCCATCGAATACGCTTATTTGCCCTTTGGAAGCTATGTCATGGACTGCCATGCAGTACTGGAATACATCAAGACCATCCACAAAGGAGCGGAACCGCCAAAAGTCGGCCTCTTGACCTACAACAACGCCTACGGGAAATCCATTCACGAGCCCAGCAAGCAGTATGCGGAGGAAAACAACGTTAACATCGTGGCAGTGGAGGAATTTCCTCCGAAGGCACTGGATTTGAACACCGAAATCCTGCGCCTTAAAAAGAGCGGGGCGGAATATGTATTTGTTCAAATGCTCCCTTCGGCCATCATAATGGCCCTTCAAGCCGCGGACCGCGGCGAATACGATGTCCCGTTTTTCGGGACATGGACGAGCACCGATCCGGATTTTTTCAAACGGGGAAAGGGCTTGATCCGCGACCGAATGTTCATGCAGTTTCCCGGATGCCTTCCCGATGATGAAACCCCGGGAATGGAACTGCTCGAAGAAATGTGGGAAAAGTACGAAACCGTATCTAAATTCGATACAGCCTACTGGGAAGGTGTTGTGGTTGCTTCCATAATGGAACGGGCATTCCAGCGGGCTCACGAAAAATTCGGCAAAATTGACAGCGAAACAATCGACAAGGCCCTTGAAACATTCCGCGACGAGAGTTTCGGAGGTCTCATGCCCGATGTTACATACACCTCGGAAGACCACAGCGCATCCTTCACAGCCCGTATCGTAAAAATCAACGAGGATCAAACGTTCACTCCTCTCACCACCTTCTGGGAACCCGGAAAGGAAAAGGTTCGCATACTGAAATGAAGGCCTTCAGAGGAGAACCCAGCATATACGCCTCGGTTCCGCACCAGAGACGCAGTGCGGAACTCGAGGTAAGGGGCCTTACTTTGATGTTCGGCGGAATCACCGCGTTGAGCAAAATCGATCTGGAAGTGCATACAGGCGAACTCATGGCGGTGATCGGTCCGAACGGGGCGGGTAAAACCAGTCTGCTCAACTGCGTGACAGGTTATTACCGCCCGCAGGAAGGCCAGATACTTTTCAACGGTCAAGAAGTCACCCACCAGCCGCCTCATCGATTGACAGAAGCCGGTATCGGCCGAACCTTCCAGAACATCGAACTTTTTCCTGGCATGACGGTGCTGTCCAACATGATGCTGGCCCGCCACATTCACTGTCGCTACAGCATCGCAAAAGCCTCCCTTTTTACAGGCGGGGTCAAAAATCAGGAGGTTCAACACAGGGCCGTCCTGGAAGAATTGATAGATTTTCTGGAAATGCAGCCTATAAGAAACAAACTCGTAGGCTCCCTGCCTTACGGCATGAGGAAACGCGTTGAGCTGGGCAGAGCGCTTGCTATCGAGCCGAGTCTCCTGATCCTTGATGAGCCCTTCGCCGGTATGACTCTGGAAGAAAAGGAAGACATGGTTCGATTTCTTCTGGAATTGAACGAGGGGTGGCGGCAGACGATGGTTCTGGTGGAGCATGACATGTCAATCGTGATGAGCATATCGCACAGGGTTGCGGTGATCGATTTCGGAGTCAAGATAGCCGAAGGTTCGCCGGATTTCGTGCAGAATCATCCACAGGTGATAAAGGCATATCTCGGAGACGCCTCCACGATAGATTGAACACCCGTGAACCGAACCTTCCGGTTCCCGGAAACAGCCGATGCGGCCGGATAAGAAATGAGACGAATAGACGAAGAATCATTGGCCTCGCTGGGTGAACTCACGCTGCCGCAGCTTCTCGTGCAACAGGCGGAAAAGCTCGGCTCATCCCATACCGCGATCAGGCAGAAAGTTTTCGGCATATGGCAGGCAAACTCCTGGGAGGATTATCTGCGGTATGTCAAATATGTTTCTCTCGGGCTTGTATCCCTCGGGATAGAGAGGAACGAACACGTGGGCCTGATCGTCGACAACGGCCCCGAATGGCTCTTTGCGGAACTGGGATCGCAGGCGCTCGGCACCGTGACGGTCAACCTTTTTACTTCCTCTGTGGCCAAGGAACTGGTGTTCGGCCTGAACAGAATAAAGGCCGTGTACGTGTTCGCCCAGGACCAGGAGCAGGTCGACAAGCTTTTAGCCCACAAGGATGAACTGGACCACGTGAGGCTCGTGGTCTACATCGACCCCACGGGAATGCGCACTTACCGGGATGATCCGTGGTTGATAAGTTTTGCTCAACTGCTGGAACTGGGTGAAGAGCTGGAAAAGGAAGAACCGGAGATCTTCTCCGATCAGGTGGCAAAAGGTTCTCCGGAAGACGTGGCACTGATGCTCATGACTTCCGGCACAACCGGCCTTCCCAAAATGGTTATGCTCACACATCGTAATTTCACAGCCATGGCCAAGCAGTGGTTGGAGACAGCGCCCATAGGGGTAGGCGACAACTGGATCTCCATAACTCCTACCGCCTGGATCGTCGACCAGATGTGGGGTGTGGGCGTAACCCTCGCAGGAGGCCTCACCATGAACTTCCCTGAAACTTTCGAAACAGCCATGGAAGATTTCAGAGATATAGGGCCTACGGTAATCATCAATGCTTCCCGTTTCTGGGAGGATCTTGCAAGTAAAATACGTGTCAAAATGGACGATGCTGGGTGGATAAAACGCCGCCTGTTTGCATCGGCCCAGCGTATAGGGCACCGGGCCGTGGACCTGGAATCCGAAAAAAAACCGTTACCCACCACCTTGAAAATTCTGAAAGCCGCCTCCATGCGGTTGATCTCCCGCCCGTTGCTTGACCGGGTCGGCTGCCTGGAGCTGCGGGCCGCCTTTACGGGGGGCCACCCCATAAGCCCTGACGTGATAAGATTTTTCCGGGCCAATGGGCTTAATTTGAAACAATGCTATGGTTTGACCGAAACCTGCGGTATTTTCCAGGTTCAGCCGGACGACGAGGTGAAACCCGAGACGGTGGGGATCTCGCTTCCCGGCACCGAAGTTAAAATTACCGAAGACCAGGAGGTTTTGGTCTCGAGCCAATCGATTTTCGCAGGGTATTTCGAAAACCCGGAAGCCACCGAAGCCGCCCTCAAGGACGGCTGGTTTCACACCGGGGATGCGGGATATTTCGATGAAGACGGGCACCTGCTGATAATAGGCCGCAAGGAAGACATCATGCGGACCCGGGAGGGGGAGGCTTTTTCTCCGGATTTCATAGAAACACGCTTAAAATTCAGCCCTTACATCAAGGAAGCCGTGATATGGGGCGAAGGGCAACCTTTTCTCACCGCGTTCATCAATATTGATTTCGGAAATGTAGGCAATTGGGCCGAGGATCATAAGATCCCCTATACAACCTATACGGATCTCTCCCAGCAGACGGCGGTGGAGGAACTGATTCGCGGGGAAGTCAGTCAGGTGAACAACCAGCTCCCCGGTCCCATGCAGCTTACCAGGATAATTCTCCTCTACAAGCTTCTCGATGCGGACGACGAAGAACTGACAAGGACGGGGAAGGTGCGCAGAAAATTCGTCTTCAGCCAGTATAGGCAGCTGATCGATGCGATGTATGAAGGTAAAAGCGAACTGTCCGTGACCGGCGATGTACGGTACCGGGATGGACATGTGGGTACGATAGAAACTACCGTGCGGATACTTGACATCCAGTAAAATGGAGGCCATATGGAATTTTTTCTTCATCTGCTTGTAAACGGACTCTCGCTGGGCTTTCTTTACGCTCTTTCCGCACTCGGTTTCGTAATGATTTTCAAGTCCAGCAGCGTTCTCAACCTCGCCCACGGCGAACTGCTCGCAATCGGAGCATTCATGTTCCTGGTTTTGTCGGCCTGGGCCGACCTGCCGATACTCCTTGCTTTCGTGCTTACGCTTGTCGGCACTTTTCTGCTGGGTTTTGTCATCGAGCGGTTTTTCCTCCGGCCTTTGATCGGTGAAAAATTGATCGAAGTAATCATGCTTACCCTCGGGCTTGGAATCATGTTCAGGGGGCTGCTGCTTTTCATATTCGGCGGGGACATCCACAATTACCCTTCCTTCCTTCCCGAAGCGTTGTCCGTGGATTTTGGAATGGTCAAGGTGCCTTCCGTGTATGTGGCCACGTTTATCATAGGCATTCTTTTCCTGATCATTTTCGGGCTTTTCTTCAAGCATTCCTCCCAGGGCATCTACATGCGTTCGGTTGCAGACAACCAGCCGGCCGCACTCTCGCTGGGAGTGCACGTTAGAAGGGTGTTTGCTCTGTCCTGGGCCATCGCGTTCATAGTCGCCGCGATGAGCGGAATAGTGCTTGGAATAATAAACGGAATCAATGTGCACGAACTGAGCTCCATAGGACTCAAGGTCTTCCCGGTAGTGATACTCGGGGGGCTCGACAGCATAGGAGGCGCCATACTGGGGGGTGTTATCATAGGGTTGCTCGAGACGTTCACCGGCGGCTACATCTCCAATTCACTAAAGGAAGTTATTCCCTACATCGTGCTTGTGTTCATCCTGATGGTGAGGCCCTACGGCCTGTTCGGACTCGTGGAGATTGAACGGGTTTAAAAGCGCCGGTCCCGGCACCAACGAAACTCGAAAGGTTGACGCGCCATGCGCAGACTCAGATTTCATCCGTGTGGAAATTTCAAGGAATCCTACCGAAGCGAACTGACGATCTATCAAACGGATTTCGGCAGATTGTGGACACTGGTGGGGCTGTTCATTTTGTTCGCAGTGATACCCTTCACAGCCAAACCGTATATGCTTTACGTGCTGAACATCATCGGGATCTACAGCATAGCTGCAGTAGGCCTGAATCTGTTGATCGGCTATACCGGGCAGATTTCCCTGGGTCACGGTGCGTTTTTCGGTGTCGGGGCATATGCGGCGGCGATTCTGGGAACCAGGGCCGGTCTCCCTTTCATCGTCACGGTTCCAGCTGCAGGTCTGATTACAGCTCTCGTAGGCATATTGTTCGGGCTTCCTTCTGCTAGGCTCAAACATCTCTACCTGCTCATTGCGACCCTGGCAGGGCAATTCATCATAGAATACGTGATGGTGCAGTGGGACAGCCTTACGGGAGGGGCCCAAGGTATAGTGCTACCCGGGGCAGCCCTTTTCGGCCTGGACTTGGGGACCGACAAGAAATTTTTCTATGTTGTGTTCGTCTCATTCGTTGCGATGATCTGGTTCGCCGTCAATATCGTGCGAACCCGTTACGGCCGTGCTTTTATAGCTGTAAGGGACAACGACCTGGCGGCCGAGGGAATGGGCATACCCATATTCCGGTATAAGCTTCTTGCCTTTGCAATCAGCTCGTTTTACGCCGGATTCGCCGGTGCCCTGTTCGCCTACTATATGATGGCCATCACGCCCGAACCTTTCAATCTCTGGCTGTCCATAGAGTACGTGGCAATTATAATAATCGGCGGACTGGGAAGCATCCCCGGTTCTGTGTTCGGCGCGATATTCATCGTGCTGCTCAATGAGTCCCTCACACACATAACAGACATACTGATGAATATGGGGCCTTCGGTTGGGGCCGCGATAACGATCGCGCCCCTCAAGGAGTTCGTATTCGGCCTGGCTATAGTGGTATTCATAATATTCGAACCAAAGGGCATCGCCGAAGTCTGGCGTATCGTGCGCTCAAGTTTCAGGCTCTGGCCTTTCTCCTATTGAAATAACAAAGGGACAGGATTATGGATGGGGACATAAGGCTGTTGATAAACAATATAAGCGTGGTATACGCAGACGTCATCCAGGTATTGAAAGGCGTGTCTCTGACCGTTCCGAAAGGCCGGATCGTCTCTCTTCTTGGAAGCAACGGTGCGGGGAAGACCACCACGCTCAAAGCCATCTCCGGGCTTTTAAAGCCGGAAAACGGCAAAGTCACCGAAGGCTCCATCGAATACGACGGGAAACCGGTCCAGAATTCCTCTCCGGAAGAAATCACGAGGAAGGGAATCATCCAAGTACTGGAGGGGCGCCAGCAATTCAAATATCTCACTGTCGAGGAGAACCTGAGAGTGGGTACCGCCACCCGGTGGGGCAAACACCCTGCCTGCCCCATCCCGACCTCGCTACCATGCCCGGCATCTCCCCCATGACCGACGCTGCCCCCCACACCCCGCAACCCTCGCGCATGCCC
>CAYXDR010000018.1:0-10906 GCA_964463515.1 uncultured Desulfobacteraceae bacterium
TGAACGACGGCACCGTCCTCGAGCTGCACGAGGCGTCGGTGGCCACCGAGGCCAGTGTATAGAACATTACCGCCATAGGCCTTGGAAAGTTTTTCAATGGTGACCACGTCTCTGCCGCTCCTGGGCACTTCCGGAAACTTGAAGCAAATGGTTTTGTCCCTTCTGTGGGTCTCGACCATCTCCATCTTCTTGACAAGCTTCAATTTACTTTGTGCCTGCCTGGCCTTGGAGGCCTTGGCCCGGAATCGGTCGATGAACTTCTGCGCTTCTTTTACCCTTTGGTCCTGCCTGCGGGCCTTGGCTTCCAGAAGCCGGCTTTCTTCCTCCCTGGCCTTGAGGTAAAAATCGAAGTTGCCATTGTAGCTTCGGACACCCTCCGGTTCGAAGCTTATTATCCGATCCGCCTGCCGGTTCAAAAATTCCTTGTCGTGGGATACCAGTACCACCGCCCCTTTGAATCCGGGCATAAAACCTTCCAGCCACCGAACGGAGGGTATATCCAGATGGTTTGTAGGCTCGTCCAGCAGCAGGAGGTCCGGCTTCTGAAAAAGCAGGCTGGCAAGGGCCGCCCTGGTTTTCCATCCCCCGCTCAACTCGGCGACAGGCCGAAGGAAATCATTTTCTTTGAACCCGAGTCCAACAAGGATTTTTTCAGCCTCGTGAACCGGGTACTGCATATCCAGATGCGTTTGACGCTGATGGAGTTCAGCGATGCGGTCCGCAACGCGTGACTGGGTTTCCCTGTCTTGGGCCTGTGCAAGGGAGGCTTCGGCGCCTGCGGTTTCGCGTTTTAGCTCCGCCCTACCCGGCACAGAATTGACAACAGAATCGAGCAGCCGGCCCGAAACCGTCTCCTGTACATCCTGAGGCAGGTATCCGATCCGCACGCCTTTGGCTTTCCGGATTTCGCCGCTGTCCGGAAGCATCTCCCCGTTAAGGAGCTTAAGCAGTGTGGTCTTCCCGGAGCCGTTCGGCCCCACCAGGCCGATGCGTTCCCCTGGTTCGATCTGGAAACACACGTCTTTAAACAGCTCTCTGTCTACAAATGTAACGGAAACCCTGATTGCAATCACAAGACTCATGGCCGCCCTCTTACTCCATCCTGATACCCCGAACTATATATTTGTTCCCGGGTGTTTGCAACAAGTGCCGCATCACATGACGCTGGCGGCCTTTGCCAGTCAGCTTATCGGCGGGCCCGAATCCGAAGCTGCCGGATGTGAACTTGACCTCCGGCTATTTGGAATCCAAAAGCCCTGTCAGAAAAACACACGAAATCGAGCGGAAGGTATATGGATCATGAAAACATACATATCCCCATCTAACGATTCATCCGGCTCTTTCGAAGTGCTTCACTGCACTGTGAGCACCTCGTAGCCGAACCATTCGGGAATCGCGGTGACCAGTCCGCTCCAGAAAGTACAAATGAACAAAACCGCGATGGAGGCGAGAAGAAACGGCACAATGGCCCTGGAAACAGATTCGAGCCTTGTACGACTCAAGGAACATGCAATAAACAGACACACCCCGACAGGAGGGGTAGTGAGCCCTATTACCAGGTTCAGAACCATTATCACTCCAAAGTGCAGAGGGTCCACGCCGATTTCGGCCATCAACGGCAAAAGCACCGGCGTCAAAATGATCAACGAGGCCGTGGTTTCCATGAAGGTTCCTATGGCCAGAAGAACGATATTTACCAGTACCAGGATGAAACCCCTGCTTTCGGTAAACGACAGCATGGTTTCGGTGATCATCACGGGCACCTCTTCACTCGCCAGAAACCACGAAAAAATCGACGCCGTACCTATCACCAGCAGCACCAGAGAGCTGGTGACCCCGGTTTCCAGAAGAAGACCGGGAATATCACTGATCTTAAGGTCCCTGTATACGAAAAGGCCTACAAAAAGGGCATAGAAAACTGCAATGCATCCAGCCTCGGTGGGAGTGAAGGCCCCTGAAAGGATTCCGCAGACGATTAGAAACGGCATGACCGCCACAAATGCGGCGTCACGAACCGAGCGCACGGCTTCCTTCAGCGTGGGCCTCGAACCCCGCGGGAATCTTTTGGAACTCGAATGGTACCAGACAACCCCGGATTGAAAAAGGCCCAGGAGTAACCCCGGCACGATTCCGGCCAGGAACAAGGATGCGATGGAAACCTCGGCCAGCACCCCGTAGACTATGAACGGGATCGAAGGAGGAATCACCGGCCCGATTGTCGATGAAGTGGAGGTAAGGGCTGCTGCAAACTCCGGCGCATAGCCCTCCTTTTTCATGGCCGGGATCAGGACAGAGCCAACCGCGCTGGTGTCAGCAACTGCTGCACCGCTGATGCCCGCGAAAACCATACTGACCGCGATATTAATGTAGGCCAGCCCTCCTCTGACCCCGCCAACAATGACCGAGCAGAAATTGACCAGCCTCAGGGTCATACTGCCCCGGGACATGAGGTTTCCGGCAAGGATGAAAAAAGGAACGGCCATCAGGATAGGATTGTCTATGCCCGTAAAAATACGCTGGGCAACAAGAACAAGCGGCGTTTCACCCTGGAACCACATGGCCGCCAGCGGAGTCAGCCCCAAAACGAAGGCCACTGGAACTCCCGCGGCCAGAAAGAATACAAAAGACAGTACAAGAACGGCGAGGATCATCTGCCTTTCACCTCGAAGGCACACCGCAGGAAACCTTGCCCGGATCCGTGTCCCCTTCCAAAAACAAGGCAAGCAGATGAACCAGCATCATGGCGGCGCCCACAGGCACAGCAAGGTAGGGAACAGACATGGGAATCCGCAAGGCGGGACTGAGCTGGCAGTGGGTCACCATGACCATCCGGATGCCCCCCCACAATATCACAGACAGGAAGAATCCCGTACATATCCACGAAAATGCCAGAACAGGCCGCCGGAACCATGGAGGCAGATGTTCCGCCAGGTATGTAACCGCGATGTGCTCGCCGCGCTTCAAGGCAACCCCGGCACCCAGAAGGGAAGCCCACACCAGGCAATACCGTGCGGATTCCTCGGTCCAAAACAGCGGCAAGTCCAAAGCATAGCGGAACACCACCTGGATAAGCACGAGCAGGGAAAGCAGGGCCACAAAAAAAATTACGCCCCATTCACCTGCCCTGTTTACCAGATAGCTCAATTTCCGCATGACTCTCTGTAGGACCGCCCCGAACATAAATACCGAACGGATTATTTTTGATGAAACCGTGAAAAGTCAAAATCCGCCCTATTTCGTCACCCCGGCGCAGGCCTGGGTCCAGTCATTCCAACTACTTATGGATTTCCCGACACAAGTTCTCGTCGGGAAACGACGGCTTGGGGACTTTTTACGAGGCCATCATTTTTGACTCAGGATTCTGTCTATAACCGCTTTCCAGGCCGGGTTGGAACCGATGAACTCCTCATAAACAGATTTCATTGCCTGCACAAAAATTTCTTTGTCCACACCCTGCACTTTCATACCCCGGTCTTTAAGCTCTTGGAGCTGGCGCGCCTCGTTGTCACGGATCACGCTGCGTTCGAACACGGCGGCAGCCCTGGCAGCCTCGATCATCAGCCGCTGCAAATCCGGCTCAAGTCCCTGGAATTTTTTCAGCCCCATTGTCAACATCGCCGGCGAGTAGAAGTGCCCGCTCATCGTAAGATATTTCTGAACCTCGTTGAGCTTCGTCGAATAAACAATCGCCACCGGGTTTTCCTGGCCGTCTATAACCCCTGTTTGCAGGGCTGTATAGACTTCTCCCCAGCTCATGGGTATCGCCTTTGCACCCAGGTGTCTCACCGAGGCCAAGTGGACGGGATTTTCCATGGTCCGGAATTTTAGGCCTTTGAAGTCATCGGGCTTAACCAGGGGGCGAACCGAGTTTGTAAAATTCCGGAACCCATTTTCCATAAATGCCAGGCCTTTTATGCCGCTGGTTTCCAATTTTTCAAGGAGTCCACGCCCCACATCCCCGTCCAGCACTCGATCCACATGGGCATTGCTCTCAAAAAGGAATGGGAGGTCCAGGACAGCGAAATCCGGTGTGAAATTAGATACAGGCCCGGTGGAGGTAATCGCCATGTCGATGGTTCCCACCTGCAGCGCCTCCAATAGTTCCCGTTCCCCTCTGCCCAGCTGCCCCCCGGGGTAAACCTTCACCACCACCCCGCCCTCGCTCAATTCATGGACCAGACGTGCGAATTCCCTGGCACCTTCGTTGTAAGCATGCTGGGACGGTGGCAAGTTTCAAGGTGATTGAGGCATGGGCAAAACCCGCCGGAGAAAACACCATGGCTGCAGCCGCGAAAAGGAACAAACGATTTACGAATTTCATATTGTTTCCATATCCTCCAATCGTAAACGATGATGTCCTAAAGCCTGACGGCGCGGTCAATCTTGCATCTCAGAAAGATACAAGTCAAATAAAAACCCCGTCTTCAAGCCTGGGGGAGGTGAATCTCCTGCTTGCTTCCCATCCCACTGCGGTGGTATTATTTGATTCAACCCACCAAACATTCAGCCGGGTGGCCCGGCAAATAAGGGTGCATCCCGGGAGGAGGCCATGAAGCAAGTCATGCTCGGCGTCGGGCAAGTTTTCCACGAAACCGCCTCGAGGTTTCCGTTCCGCCCTGCTCTGACCCACTTGGAGAGGGGGTTGAATCTCTCGTATGCCGAACTTGACGGGGAATCGGCCGCTATGATGCGGGGGCTCATGGTTTTGGGCATTGACAAGGGAGACCGGATTGCGGTGTTTGCTCCCAATATCCCACAATGGATCATATTTATGCTCGCGATCATGCGGATGGGCGCGGTCCTTGTGCCGGTGGATCCGGATGCGGACGAAAACATGCTTCTGCACATGTTGAACACGGCGGAATGCAGGGCAGTGATAACCTCCGAGGGGAACCGGCACTCCGACAGGATCGACAGGTTGCTGGCGGTCTGTGAAAAAATTTCATCCCTGGACCATATAATTACCGCGGAAGAAACTCATCATGTCGATACATCGGCATGCAGTGAGCTGGTGATTTTGGGGGAATCCCTTGCAGCGGGTGCAGAGACGGCAGCTGCAAACCACGTGAAGCCCGAGGACCCGGCCGCGATAATGTTTACATCCGGGACAACCGGCTTACCCAAGGGCGTGCTCCTTGATCACCAGGGTCTTGTGAACAAATCCTTCGCAGCCACAGCCCGCCAGGGCATCAGCCATGAAGACCGGCTGTGCCTATTCTTCCCCTTATCCCATATGTTCGGTAACACTTGCATCGCCCTGGCAGGCCTCCTTCGCGGGTCGCACCTTGTCATGCCGGGAGAAATTTTCGAACCGGCTTCGGTAAACGCCGCCATAGCAAGTGAAAAATGTACAGCCGTTTACGGAAGCCCAGGGATGCTTTCAACTTTAATAGACAGCCCCGGTTTTGACCCCTCGGGCTGGAGCGGCCTCACCCGGGGGATCATAGGCGGCGCGCCGTGTCCGATGGATTTGATGAAAAGGCTCGTGGAAAACCTTGGAATAAAGCATCTCACGGTCGGTTACGGTATTACTGAGGCCTCCAGCTGGATCACAATGACCATGCCGGAGGACCCGTTGCCGCTTCGTGTGGGAACAATCGGCCGAGCCCTTCCGTGCAACGAAGTCAGGATCGTGAATCCGGCAACCGGACATCCGCTCCCCCCTGGTGAGCGAGGCGAACTGTGCACCAAGGGTTTCTTGATGAAAGGCTACTGGAAAAGGCCCGCCGCCACCGAGGCGGCGGTTGATCCAGAAGGCTGGTTCCACACCGGAGACCTGGGAGAAATGGATGAATCGGGCTACATAAGGGTCACGGGACGGATCAAGGACGTCATCATCCGAGACGGTATCGAGATCCATCCCGTGGAGCTGGAAGAGGTCATTCATGAACTTCCGGGGGTTTCACAGGCGCAGGTCTTTGGTTTCAACGATCCTTCCGGAGGCACGGGGCTCGCCGCCTGGGTGATTCCGAGAGAAGGGCATTATCTGCGCGAAGATGAAATAGAAAGCCATCTTATATCCCGTGTCGACCGCAGCCTGCTGCCTTCTCAATACCGGATAGTGGAGGAATTCCCGACCACCGCGAGCGGAAAAGTGCAGAAGGCCAGGCTGGCCGAACGTGCTGAAAAAACAGCGCGTTGAGCAAATTAGACCTGCGTCTTACAAAAACGGCAAAAACGTTTTGGCGATGAAATACAAAAGAGGCAGGAAAATCGCCGGAAGCATGTTGCCAACCCTGATGCGCTTGACTTCGAGCATGTTGAAGCCTATGGCTGCGATCAAAAGACCGCCGACCGCCGACATCTCGTTTATGACCTCAGGTGTGAGGAACCTGGATACCAGGGACGCAGAAAGTGTTATCGATCCCTGGTATACCAGCACGGAAAGCGAACTCAACAGAACCCCTGCACCCATAGTGGAAGCAAATACAATGGAAGCGATTCCATCCAAAAGCGACTTGGCGAACAATGTCCCGTGGTCTCCGGCCAAGCCGCTTTCGAGGGAGCCCACGATCGCCAGAGCTCCAACGCAGTAAATAAGACTCGTGGTAACGAATCCACGGGAAAAACCTTCTCCTCCGGCGGCAAAGCGGCCCTGGAACCAGTTGCCCAGAGCCTCCAGGCGGTCCTCTATACGCATCAATTCTCCCAGCATGCTCCCCGCCGCCATGCATATGATAACAAGCAGGATCTGCCGGGTCTTCAGTGCGCTGGAAACACCTATGAGCATCACAGCCAGGGACAAAGTCTGCATCACGGTAGTACTGAACCGGGAAGGTATACCTCCCCTCAAAATCAAGCCTATCCCGCCGCCGGCCAAAATGGCCGCAGCGTTGATGAATGTCCCCAGCAACGCTTTCTCCTGGTAAAGTGGAAAAAAGATGGGTTTAGTCGGGTTTTATACCCGGCAGGTTCTCACGAAGCCGCCTTCAATTTCTTATGTTCCACCATTATGCATTTATTCATGACAACCTCAAGACCCGCTTCCCTGGCCCGTTCGGCAGCCCCGTTATGCACTACTCCCATCTGCATCCAGAGAGCCTTCGCACCGACACCCACGGCTTCTTCGGCCACCGGCGGAATCCTTGACGGAGAAATAAAGCAATCCACTATATCGATTTTGACAGGGATCTCGGAAACCCGCCTGTAGCAACGCCTGTCCAGGATGCTCTCCTGTCCCGGATTCACAGGCACCACGTCATATCCCTGCTCGATCAAATAGCGAGCCACACGGTTACTGTCCCGCTTTTCTTTAGGAGAAAGCCCAACAACGGCTATCGTGCGCGACTTTTCGAGTAATCGCACAATCGCGGATTCAGGCGGGTTGCAGTCGGGCAACTCGCAGTTCATAGCACACATAAACACCTTCTCCCCGATTCACCATTCCCGGCGAACCAGCTTTATTTCAGGGCCGAAGAAACCCTTTCGGCTTTTTTCTTGAGATCCGCCGCGGTCTTGAGCCCCGGCACCTGGTCCATGACTTTGCCGGCTATTTTGCCTTCGAGAGCCTGTGGTGGTACGGAGGCTGCCTTTGCAGGCTCCGTCGCGGCGGCTTCGGCCGAAGAAGTTTCGTCATTCATATGTTTTTTTACATTCTTAAACTCCCTGATCGCTCCCCCCAGTCCTTTACCGATTTCAGGCAGCCTCTTGGCGCCGAATATCAAAAAGACCACCAGTGCGATTACGATCAGTTCGGTATGTCCCGGCATGAACATGGCCTGCTCCTCTACCGCCGGGCATTAAAATAAACGCGATGCCCGGCTCAAAAAATGTAATCCTCATATATGCAAACGTCACCTCACGGTGTTGTCAATCTATTTGCCTGCATCAAGAATGATGAAGCCGTAAAAAATCAAAATAACGATGTCTTTCAGGGTCGGGGTCGCTATCGGCATCGGTATCGGTATAGGAAGCTGATCAACTCTCTTTTCAACCCCGATACCGATTCCGACCCCGAAGGGCATGGTTCCTTGACTTTTTACGGTTTTATCAAGAATGGACGAACTTGACGGGTTCCTCGCCCTCTTCCCTGGCTTCCACAGTTCCAATCAAATATGCCGTCTCTCCTATAGCCCCCAGACGCTGCAGCACTTCATCACACTCCTCTTCATTGACAACGATCACCAGCCCCAGGCCGTTGTTGAAAGTGCGCATCATTTCCCTTTCGGGAATCTTGCCGACCTTCTGCAAGTAGGAAAATACGGGTTGAGGCCTCCAGCTGGAGGCATCGACGACAGCTTTACATCTGTTGGGCAGCATGCGGGGGATGTTGTCTATCAGACCGCCGCCGGTTATGTGGGAAATTCCGTAAATGGTAAAATCCCGCCTCATATTGGTTATGGTTCTGGAATAAATCTTCGTGGGCTCAAGCAGCTCTTCCCCCAGGGTTCTTCCGAACTCGTCTACGTAGTGATCCACGGACATCTTGAGACCGTCGAAAAAAATTTTTCGCACCAGTGAAAAACCATTGCTGTGAAGCCCGCTTGAAGCTATGCCGATCAATTTGTACCCGACCGCGATCTCGGAGCCGTCCAGTAGATCCTCGTTGTCGGCAAGGCCCACGACAAAGCCGGCTAGGTCATATTCCCCCTCCTGATACAGGCCCGGCATCTCGGCTGTCTCCCCGCCGATCAGCGCACACTGCGCCTCGCTGCATCCCGCGGCTATACCCTTGACAATTTCTACGGCCTGTTCCAGTTCCAGCTTTCCCATGGCCAGGTAGTCCAGGAAAAAAAGCGGGGCCGCACCCTGAACCATTATATCGTTCACGCACATGGCCACAAGGTCGATGCCCACGCTGTCGTGCTTGTCCATCATGAAAGCAACTTTCAATTTCGTCCCCACCCCATCGGTGGAGCTTACGAGCACCGGATTTTTATAATGCTGGACATTTAAGGAAAACAGCCCTGCAAAACCTCCGATATCCGTAATTACACCGGGTTTGAAAGTCTTGCTCACGATCGGCCGCAAAATATCCACAAACCTGTTGCCTGCATCGATATCGACGCCCGCCTCCGCATAAAGCCCTTTATCCGAGTGCTCTGCCATCGTTGACCAGACCCCGCTGCTTGATTTATCGTAAAAACTTACCATTATCGCTGCGAAAAATTACTATTATTACTAGTATCTCGCAGTTTTATTGTCAAACCTTTTCTCCTGGCGCAAATCAGGACGGCACCATATGCGCGGCAGCAACATGTCCATTTTTACATCACCTGTAACGCGCCTGCACGGCTTCGGCGAAACCTGGTTCGAAGGATGCTCCATTCCGGCTGCAGCACATCTTTGCCCTGAAATTCAAATTTAACCTTGTTTTTTCCCTCTTAATTGGAATATAGAAAAGATGCACATTATCATAACGCTGTAAATGTTTAAAAGAGGCATCCATGGAGACAATCAGCATAGGGATAATCGGATTTGGAACGGTGGGGGCAGGAACCTACGAATTACTGACCGTAAACAGGGATCTCATAACCCGCAAAGTAGGCTGCCCGGTAACCGTCAAAAAAATAGCCGACCTGGATATCGAAGCGGACAGGGGGATTGATGTGGACCGGGCGATCCTGACCACACGGGCACAGGATATTATCAAGGACCCGGAAATAGATGTAGTCGTGGAGCTTATGGGCGGGACAGGCACTGCAGGCGAATTCATCCTGGAAGCCATGTCCGAGGGGAAGCATGTGGTCACTGCCAACAAGGCGCTCCTTGCCACCCATGGACACAAGCTTTACAGCAAGGCGGTTGAAACCGGGGCCGGATTCGGCTTCGAGGCGAGCGTCGGCGGAGGAATCCCGATTCTCGGTGCTTTGCGAACCGGCTTGTCCGGCAATGCCATCGACACTGTTATGGGAATCTTGAACGGCACATCCAACTACATTTTGACCAAGATGTCCAGGGAGGCCAGGGACTTCGAAGATGTGGTCAACGAAGCCGTGAGGCTGGGCTTCGCCGAAGACCCTCCTGATCTCGATGTAAAAGGTACAGACACGGCGCACAAGCTGGCAATCATAGCCTCGATGATCATCGGACGGCCAATCCCACTGGAAGACATCCACTGTGAAGGAATAACTTTTCTCACCCCTGACGACATTTATTTCGCCGGCGAATTCGGCTTCTGCATAAAATTGCTGGCGATAGCCAGGATAAAACAAGACAGTCTCGAGGCGAGGGTCCATCCGGCTATGATTCCCAGAACCCACATACTGGCAAACGTCCTCGACGCCTACAATGCCGTTTATCTTGAAGGTGACTTCGTCGGTCCAAATCTCTACTACGGACTCGGGGCCGGCCGCAGGCCCACAGCCAGCGCGGTGGTGGCCGATATAATAGACATCTCACGCCGCATCCATTCCGGCGTGCAGGTTTTCCCTCCTCCGCTGGGCCACAAAAGGCCTTTTGAATCTTATGTGCGCATCAAATCGATTGATGAACACGAAGGGCCATACTATTTCAGGTTCTCCGCGGTGGACAGGCCTGGTGTTCTATCCAAGCTTTCAGGGATACTCGGGGAAAATGCAATAAGCATATATTCTGTAATACAAAAGGGACGAAATCTGAACGGATCGGTGCCTGTGGTTATCCTTACACATGAGGCGCGGGAGCAGGATGTGCAGAAAGCCCTCAGGGCTATCTCCGACCTCGACGTGTTGACCGACATTCCGGTGATGATCCGGGTCGAAGGATGAAATAAAAAGAGGATTCAAGATGAAATATGCGTTTCTGGTCGGTGATGGGATGGGGGATTATCCGCTGCCGGAGCTTGACGGAAAAACGCCGCTTGAGGCGGCCTACACCCCCAACATGGATCGTATTGCTTCATGCAGACTCGGCCGTGTACTTACTGTTCCTGCAGGAATGGAACCGGGAAGTGATGTAGCAAACCTTTCTTTACTGGGCTACGATC
>CAYXDR010000018.1:10916-16876 GCA_964463515.1 uncultured Desulfobacteraceae bacterium
ACGATCCCAGGAGATATCATACAGGGCGGTCACCGTTCGAAGCCGCAAGCATGGGAGTGGAACTGTCCTCGGGGGAAGCGGCCTTCAGGATGAACCTGGTAACGCTGGACATGCAGTCGGACGACACCGTTTTGATGGTAAGCCATAGTGCAGGAGATATCACGACGGAGGAAGGCAAAGCACTGGTCGAAACAATAGCATCTTCAATAAAGATTACGGGAATGAGGTTTTTCCCCGGCATCGCCTACAGGCACCTGCTCACATGGCAGGACGGCCCCCTCGAAGCCAGGACTCTGCCTCCCCACGATTACCTGGGACAAAACATAGCTTCGTATCTCCTGGAGAAAGGCCTGCATCCCGTACAGGAATTGATCCGGAGGTCCTGGAACATATTGAAAGAGCACCCGGTGAACCAGGAAAGAAGAAAACGCGGGCTTGAAGAAGCCAACAGCATATGGCTGTGGGGCCAGGGCACGGCCCCCGAGCTTCCCCATTTCAAGGAGCTGCACAGGGTATCCGGAGGAGTCATCTCTGCAGTGGACCTGATCAACGGCATAGGTGCATATGCCGGCCTGGAGTCCATCCACATAGAAGGTGCAACAGGGTACCTGGATACCAATTACGCAGGAAAAGGGCACGGCGCGGTGGATGCATTGAAAACCCTAGATTTCGTCTTCGTCCATGTAGAAGCACCTGACGAGGCATCCCATAACGGGCGGATCGACGAAAAGATTCAGGCAATCGAATCCTTCGACCGGGACGTGGTCGGGAGTGTGCTGGAAGGTCTGTCCGGCGGTGAAGATTTCAAGTTGATGGTGGCCACCGACCATTACACACCGATCTCAACGCGCACACACTCCACCGAACCCCCTCCTTTTGCATGGGCTTCGGGTGCAGAGTTAAAAAATACGGCCGGAGTAGGAAGTTTCAGCGAAAAGGAAGCCTCCTTATCCGGACTGTTTTTCGAAACCGGCTGTGAACTGATGCAGGCCTTTATGACAGAATAGAATGGTAACGTAAAACATGGCAGCAAAGGAGTAAATGGAATGAAGATCCTGATTTTCGGACCTAATGGAAGCGGTAAAGGGACACAGGGAGCCATCGTTAAGGACAAATACGCAATTCCCCATATCGAAACCGGGGTGATTTTCCGGGAAAACATATCCCAAGGCACAGCCCTCGGAAAAGAGGCAAAAACATATATAGACCGAGGGGAACTGGTGCCCGACAGGATAACGATCCCCATGATCCTGGACCGCCTCGGCCGCGAAGACTGCAAGGATGGATGGCTTTTGGACGGATTCCCACGAAACCTAGCCCAGGCTGAGGCACTGGATCGGGCATTGGATGAAAAAAACATGTCGGTTGATGTGGTAATCGAAATCGTGCTTGACCGTCAAACCGCCAAAAACCGCATAATGGGGCGGCGGCTGTGCGTCAACGACAACAATCACCCAAACAATGTTTTCATAGACGCGATCAAGCCCAAAGACGGGAGATGCCGAGTCTGCGGAGGTGAACTCAAAACGAGGTCCGACGACCAGGACGAAGCGGCCATTGACCAGCGCCACGACATCTACTACGACACCGAGACAGGAACCATGGCCGCCGTCAATTATTTCAAGGAACGCTCAGCACGAAACAGCGGCGTACCTGTCATCGTGTCCGTGGACGGACGTCCAGGAGTAAAGGAAGTTTCTTCGGAACTGGTGCAGAAGCTCGATGCAGTTTAAAATCGAAACTTCCGTGCAACAAAAAGGGGAGCACAGGCTCCCCTTGTAAAAACATATGGGGTGAGTGAAGGGATTCGAACCCTCGGCGTCTGGGGCCACAACCCAGTGCTCTACCAGCTGAGCTACACCCACCATATTCAGTTATTGATAACACATTTTCAGAATTTTGCAACAAACTTTCTATGGTCCAATCGCTAAATACACGGATTTCACATGACTTTAAACCGAAAAATGATGTTCAGAAAAATACCGGCCGTCGACAAACTCCTTTCTTCGCAAGGGATAGCCGAGACCTCGGAAAAATTACCCAGGAAGCTCCTGCATGAATCCCTCAACGCAGTCCTTGCTGAACTGCGCACCGCGATCCACACGGAAGAAGACTTCGACGAGGCCCGCCTTGAACCGGGGGCAATAACAGCGGCGGCATTAGCCAGGGCGGAAGCCATGTCCGAGGCGAGCCTGAAGACTGTAGTCAACGCCACGGGAGTGGTGATACACACCAATCTCGGTAGGTCCCTTCTTTCAGAAAAAGTCATCGATAAGTTCAACAACCTGGCAGGCCGCTACAGCAACCTCGAGTACGACATCTCCTCGGGCAAACGGGGAAGCAGATACGTCCATGTCGAGGGAATCCTGAAGGAATTGACCGGTGCAGAATCTGCACTCGTAGTGAACAACAACGCCGCAGCGGTTTTCATATCCCTCGAGACACTTGCCAGGGATCGCCAGGTGCTGGTTTCCAGGGGACAGCTCATAGAGATAGGAGGATCATTCCGCATCCCGGACGTGATGGCCAGAAGCGGTGCGAAAATGGTGGAAGTAGGCACAACCAACAAAACACATCTCAGGGATTACGAGGACGCTATCACTCCTGAAACGGCCCTGCTCCTGAAAGTACATACAAGTAATTTCCAGGTTGTGGGTTTCACACAGGAAGTACCTCTGCCCGAACTGGTCGAACTCGGGAAAAGGCACGGCATCCCGGTAATGGAAGACCTGGGAAGCGGTTGTCTGGTGGATCTTTCCGCATACGGGCTCATAAAAGAGCCCCCGGTCACCGAGGTCCTGGCTCATGGAGCCGACGTGGTCACCTTCAGCGGAGATAAGCTGTTGGGAGGGCCCCAGGCAGGCATCATACTGGGGAAAAAGGAATTTCTCGACCGGATCAAGAAAAACCCCATCAACAGGGCCGTTAGGATAGACAAACTTACACTGCTGGCCCTGGAAGAAACGCTCCGGCTTTACCGGGACGAACCAGCGGCTGTCAAAGAAATTCCCACATTGAAAATGCTTTTCGAGCCTTACGAAGCTCTTGCGGAAAAGGCTTCACACCTAATGGAATCCATCGGATGGATCCCGAATCGAAATTTCACGATGTCTCTGATCGACGGAATGTCAAAACCAGGAGGCGGTTCCCTTCCACTGGTCGAGCTTCCAAGCAGGCTAATCCGCCTGGAGCCCAGGGCCATGTCCGCAACAACCATAGAGACCCGGCTCAGAAGGAACAAACCCCCGGTCATCTCGCGAGTGGAAAAAGACAGCGTGCTCCTCGACATCCGCACAGTGCAGGCTTCGGACACAACCGTGATAATAGAGGCAGTCCGCAAAATTGCAGAGGAAAAACAACCGGAATAAATTATTCAGAAAAAATGGTACCGGCGGCTGGCTGGAACGGCCAGCCCCGGCCCTGTAAATCATGGCGGCGACCCTGTAACACTCTCCAGCAGAAAACGTTAGAGCTTCTCTTTGAGCGCTTTGCCCGCACGGAAGCGAACCACTTTGCTTGCCTTGATTTTGATCGTTTCCCCGGTCTGCGGGTTCCGTCCCTTACGCGCCTTCCGTTTGGAAACCACGAAAGACCCAAACCCCGCGATGGCCAGCTTGCCGTCTTTCTTGAGAGTCTTTTTGGCCACGTCCACGAAAGCGTTCAATGCTTTTTCGGAATCCGCTTTCGTCAATCCGCTTGTTTGTGCAATTTCAGCGATCAATTCGGCTTTGGTCATGACGTCCCCCTTTAGCTAATATGGTTTTACTTCCCCTGCAGGCCGTCTCTGGGCCACTTCCCAAAAACCGGCGCCTTTCACCGGCGACAAGACCGGTGTATTTCTCACCAATGGAATGCGGGAGAGAAACGGTTACCGGAATCTAAAAAGAGAAACAGGACTTATCTAGCACGCTGCTTTTACAATTTCAATAAAAAATAGGCCCGCCCCGCTTGACTTCCAAAGAATTTCTCCCCCGAATCAAGCCTTTGCGGCGTCGCAAAAAGTACCATTAACCTTATCGGCCTCGATACAGGTATCGATGCGGGGGCAATAAAATTCTACATAACACATTGATACCAATACCGATTCCGATACCGACCCCGGCCCCGATTGGTATGCGGCAGTCGAGAAGAGGCGAAGGCGGGGGTTCGATGTTTGTATCTGCATTTTTTCTCCATACATTGACAAACCGCCCGCCAGGCAGTAATTTCCATATCAAAAAGCATTTCTGAAGAGAATCGACGCGGAATGGAAAAGATAGTCCAAAAAATATTTCAGGATGCCATCGAATTGAAACAGGCTTTCCTGCTCGACAATACTGACAAGATGATTCGGCTGGCCGAAAAGGTAGCGGCAGGTTTCGCCGCAGACCATAAACTAATGATCTGCGGCAATGGCGGAAGTGCCGCCGACAGCCAGCACATAGCGGCTGAATTCGTTAACCGCTACACCATAAAGCGCCCTCCGCTGCCGGCGATTGCACTGACCACAGACACATCGGTGCTCACTTCCATCGGCAACGATTACTCTTTTGATTCGATATTCTCCAAGCAGGTAAAAGCGCTGGGGCTGGAAGGAGATGTGCTGCTGGTCCTGAGCACCAGCGGATGCTCCGAAAACGTGAACCAGGCGGTTTTGAGCGCACAGGCGCTGGGGCTTTACACAGCCGCCTTTCTGGGCGGAAACGGAGGCGCAATAGCCGAGAAAGTGGACTTGGCCATGATCGTGAGCAGCACAGATACGCCAAGGATCCAGGAAATACACATCACGGCCGGTCATGTGCTGTGCCACCTGGTCGACCACATACTTTTCAAGGAATCTTCACTAAATCACGTAAACGGCTTGGACCATGACGACAATCGAACCACTATCTTTTGACAATGTCAAATGCCACCACCTCAGTGAACGAAAAAGCCAGGTAAATGTAAGGCTTTTCGGCAAACCGTGGCAGCCAGGGGAAAGCTTTTCCAAATGGCTGGAATTTCTGCCCGGAATTCTGGCAGCCGGGGATTTCATGGAAATCGCCTCAAGGGTTAAGGATGCAGTAGCGGCAGGCAAAACAGTTCTGCTTGCGATGGGCGCTCATCCTGTCAAGGTTGGAATAAGCCCTGTCATCATAGAACTCATGCGGAGAAAAGTGCTGAGTGGAATCGCCATGAACGGCGCGTGCGCGATTCACGACACCGAGGTAGCCATGGTCGGCTCTACGTCCGAGGACGTTTCTGCCTCCCTCGACAAAGGGGATTTCGGTATGGCCGAAGAAACCGGAGCCTTCATGAACGAGGCTGTATCTTTTGCCGCCCGGACCAATAGAGGCCTCGGCGCTGCATTGGGGGAAAGACTTTGCGCCGGAAATTTCCCGCATAATCGATCGAGCATCCTGGCCTCGGCCTCCGAGCTTGACATCCCCGTGACGGTTCATGTGGCCATAGGCACAGATATAATCCACATGCACCCGTCTGCCGATGGATCAGCCACTGGGGCGGCTTCGCACCTTGATTTCCGCCGTTTCGCAGCTCTGGTCTCTACGCTGGAGCATGGGGTTTTTATTAACCTCGGATCTGCTGTGATCATGCCGGAAGTTTTTCTGAAAGCCCTGAGCGTGGTTCGGAACCTCGGGCACAGCGTGGCAGAACTGACCACCGTCAACATGGACTTCATCAAGCAGTACAGGCCCCTTACGAATGTTGTAAACCGGCCCACCCGGCACGGCGGCAAGGGCTTCAACCTCGTGGGCCATCACGAAATAATGTTTCCATTGCTGGCGGCTGCCGTTATTGAACTTCTAGAACAAGCCGGGAGATGAAAAATGCCTCTTTACGAATATAAATGCAAAAACTGTAACGAGCAATTTGAAATGCTGCTTCTCAAACACGATGACACAGTCACATGCCCCCGGTGCAACACCGGTGAAGTCGAAAAGCTCATGTCCGCTTGCGCTTTCAAGAGTGGTGGAGATTTC
>CAYXDR010000019.1:0-13177 GCA_964463515.1 uncultured Desulfobacteraceae bacterium
AGCCGCCGCGTTTTTCCGTCGGAAGATCTGCCATATGGCCATTGCGCTCAGGGTGGCCAGGGCGGCGAAGTTGGCGACATGTATATTTATGTGAAGAGCTCCTATGGACAGGTCCGACGGATTCACCAATACGAATGCTAACAGCAGGAAAAGGAATCTTTCCAGCAAATAGGTCTTGATGATAAAAAATCCCTGGATAAACACCGACCAGCAAAACATGCCGACAATGCACATGGGTATTATGTAGGAGAGTTCCTGCCAGTTGGTGTTAAACATCAGGAGCTTGGGATTATAAAAGAACATGAATGGAAGTGTGAATGCCGCGAGATCGAGTCTGAAGCTTTTCCAGCCCGCTTTTATCGGATCCGCACCTGCTATCCCCGCTGCTGCATATGCGCATAAACCCACGGGAGGTGTGTCGTCGGCCACGATTCCATAATAGAAAACAAAAAGGTGGACCGCTACTACTGGAACCACTATGCCTGACCCGGGGTCGTTGACGATCATCAAAATAGCGGGTGCAGTCATTGCAGCCATGATGATGTAAGTGGCGGTGGTGGGAAGCCCCATGCCAAGTATTATCGACGCAAATACAGAAAAGACAAGCGTCAGTGCCAGATTCCCTCCTGCCGCCTCGGTAATCAATGTCGCCATCTTAAGCCCAAGACCGGTTAGTGTGACCACCCCGATAATTATACCGCAGCATGCACATGCAGCAGCAATGCCAGCCATGTTGCGGGCGCCGGCTTCAAGGGCTCCAAGCAGTTCGGAACCAGTCTGCCTGATGATGAAGGAGCGAGGTTTTTTAATGTAATGGTCGTAGCCGGGACCCGGCTCCTCGACCGAGCCGAGTCGTTTACGCCTGGGATACGAGATTCCGCCCCTGTAAATATTGTTTCCAACAGAGACAGCCGCCGCAGCCAAAATGGCCCATGCCGCCGAGGTCGTAGGTGTCCACATTACCACCAGAAGCAACCAGATCAGTACAAAAAGGGGGAAAATATACTGGAGCCCGGAAAGCATGGTTTTAACCAATGGAGGTGTTTCCTCCTTGGATAATCCGCGGATGTCATACTTGCGCGCCTCTAGGTGCACGATGGCGAATATCGCGGTGTATGAAAGAATAGCGGGGATAAAAGCTGCCTTGACTATTTCGAAGTACGAAACTCCTATCATTTCGGCCATTATAAAGGCTGCCGCGCCCATGATCGGCGGCATCAACTGGCCGTTGGTGGAAGCCGCGACTTCCACCGCCCCGGCCACATGCGGCTTAAGCCCTACTTTTTTCATGAGGGGTATCGTCATGGCGCCCGTGGTCACGGTGTTCGCGATGGAACTGCCGGAAATGGACCCCATCGCAGCCGAAGCCACTACAGCGGCTTTGGCTGGCCCGCCTCTGAATCTTCCCATGGTTGCGAAGGATAAATCTATCAGGTACTGGCCAGCCCCGATTTTATCCAGAAACGCTCCGAAAAGCACAAACAGGAATACAAAAGTGGCTGAAACTCTTAAAGGTATGCCCCATAAACCTTCCCCGCTCATAAACACATGATCGATGATTCTCTTGACGGTAAAACCACGGTGGGCGAGTTCTCCGGGAATATAAGGTCCTATGTAGGCATATACCAGAAACAACGAGGTGATTACCGGGAGCATCGGAGATACGCTGCGCCGGGTGGCCTCTAACACCAGTATTATCAATATGGCGCCGATAACAAGGTCATACCATGGAGCAGCTCCGACCGAGGTGACTACGTGGTCGTAGTTCACGAAAAGATACAAAGCTGTCAGGCCACCGACCACGGCAAGGAAAACATCCGGTATGGTCAGTGAACTGGGTGCCGCTTTCTTGGACCTGGGCCAACAGAGGAAGCATAAAACGATTGCGAAGGTAAGGTGAATGGATAGCTGCTTTGATCCGGCAAGTTCACCAAAAAAGCCCGTGTAGACCTGAAAAAGCGACATGGCAATGGCGAACCACCGAATGAAAACAGCCACAGGGCCTTTGAACTTTCTAACGCCGGTTTCGACATCCTTTGCGAGGTGGAGTTTATCTTCTGTGCGCGAACCAGATCTTCGGGGCATACCTGCTCCTGTTCAAAAATTCCCGGGCATTGTCCATGGGCAAGACTGCCGTAGACTGCTTCGTTAGGGACGGAAATCCACCCGGGTGAATAACAAGCGCTGTGCCCGGCCTTCTTTCCGGCCGGGCACAGACATAAGAAAAATATCCAGCCGGGCTATTTGGTTATGCCGGCCTCTTTGAAGTATTTTTCGGCTCCCGGATGGAGGGGGACGCTCATACCCACAACGCCCTTTTCCGGTGAGATAGCCTTGAATTTATCGTGAGCCCTGCGGAGCTGGTCTATGTCGTCATACATGGCTTTCAGAATAACATAAACCAGGTCTTCTTCGAGATCAGCACGTGCCGACAGCATCGCCATGACGCTCACAGTGGGAGTGTCTTCATCATTTCCCTTGTAGACGCCTGCCGGAACCACCTGCTTCGCATAGAACGGATATTTTTCAATGAGTTTGTCCACGTTTGGGCCGGCGATGGGCACCACTTTAACATCGGCGATCAGCGCGGCATCCACTATTGTTGCAGCACCGACAGCCACGGTATAAAAGGCGGCATCTATGCGGCCGTCTTTGATGTAATCCGAGGCCTGTTCCGCCTTCAACTGCTCCGCCTTGATGTCATCGAGCTTGAGGCCCCAGATTTCGAGTATCTGCTTGACGTTTTCAGTGGTTCCCGAGCCCACCGGTCCAATCGCGACCCTCTTGCCTTTCAGATCCGAGATGCTTTTGATTCCGCTTTTGGCGGTGGCGATGCACTGGACATGTTCAGGAAAAAGCGTGCAAACGCCGAGGAGGTCCTTGATCGGCTCATCGAACATGGGCTGAACACCTTTATAAGCGTAATTTGCAATGTCATTCTGCAGAATGGCGAAGTCCGTGTCCCCTGTTCCTATCAGTCTTGCATTGGCCACTGACGCTCCGGATGATTCTGCGGTGACCCTTATGCCCTGGTCTCTCAATTTGTTGTATGCCACACGGCTGATGGCCCCTGCCATTGGATAATACGCCCCTGCCACCCAACCCGAGGCGATGGATACAAATCGCCGCTTCTGGGCCTGGGCGTCGTTATTGTCCACGACGAGCATAAAGGAAAAAACGAGAACTGAAACCAAAGCCGAAACAACAATTCCTTTTCCGCATTTTATCATCTTGACCCCTCCAAAAGTAAAAGGTTAATCACAAAACGGGACAAACGCCCGCATAGATAAAACTGCATAGTGGAATTCCCGTGGCAATATTGACAGCGTTAAGTTCGAGAAGGAATTTGAAGCTCAGAGCAACAATCTACAGCCTGAGAAAAGAGCAACATTAAAGCCGGTGTTCGTTGGAGCCGATGGAATTATACCTCCAACAGATTGTGTGTCAACCTATAATCAATCCTTCGAATCAAGCGTTGATAGCCTCGATTACAAGGTGTCTACACGCTATATGACGGGACCTGTAACAAATATATCCATCGCTTGGACGTAACCTGAAAGTTCGGCTCTGGTGAGGGCGCCTGAGGCGGTTTCTTCAATCCTTTCATAAATCAAAGCCCCGGCGTCTTCCAGGGAGAGTTCTCCGCTCATGACTCCGGAGACGGAAAGGTCCATGTGATCCCGGAGGTTATTCCAGGTTTTTTCGTTTCCCGTGATTTTTACCACAGGCACGAAGGGGAAGCCCTGTGGAGCCCCGCGACCCGTTGTGAATGCAATTACGTTTGCACCTGCGGCGGCGAGCCCCGTAAGGATCTCCGGTTCCCTACCGGGAGAGTCCATGAGAACCAGGCCTTTTGTTTCAGGCCTGCGGCCGTATTCATAAACATCCTGGACCGTGGCGCTTCCGGCCTTGGCTATGGCGCCGAGGGATTTTTCTTCGATGGTTGTCAACCCTCCTGCTATATTGCCGGGAGTAGGTTGGCCTCCCCGCATATCCGCGCCTACGGCTTTGGCCCTGTTTTCCATTCGTTCCACAAGAGCCAGTATTTTATTTCCTGTTTCCCGATCCTTGGCTCTCGATGCGAAAATATGCTCGGCGCCGATAATTTCGGTTATCTCGCCGATGATGGCTGTGGCCTGCTCTTCAATAAGCTTTTCCACGGTCATTCCCAGAGCGGGGTTAGAGGAGAGGCCGGAGGTGGTATCCGAGCTGCCGCATTTCAGGCCGAGTACGATGTCTTTGGAGCTACAGGGTTCACGATGGATGCGTGATGCTTCCGCCGACATCTGCTGGGCCAGAAGAATGCCTCTTGCCGTGGTCAGGGCTGCACCTCCTTCTTCCTGTATTACCAGGGTTTCGACTTTTCTACCGCTTTCGGCTATGGTTCTGGCGACTCGTTTGACGTCCGTCCCCTCGCAACCAAGGCTTACCAGCACTACGGAATGGAGATTCGGATTGGTGCCCAGTCCGCACAGGGTCTCTGTCACCCGGTTGAGGTCGGGCGGTGTTTGGCAGCAGCCCTGCTGGTGTGAAAACGCCACCGCTCCCTGCACCTGGTCTGCTATCGCCCTTGCGACTTCGTTTGCGCATACAACTGTCGAGATGATTCCAACATAATTCCGTGTACCCACACTTCCATCGGTTCTTCTGTATCCCATGAATCTCATTATATAATCCCCTATATTCCCATGCAGCGCTCTAAGGTGTTCTACTGCAGGTCCCCCCGTCCGCGGAGGCTTTCCACGTTATGGACATGTACGTGGGCTCCATTGTCTATCGTTTCTGAGGCCCTGCCGATGATCTCCCCGTATTTCACCACGTTTTCGCCTTTTTCAATTACACGTAAGGCCATCTTGTGGCCGTAGGGGATATCGTCCACCAGGAGGACCGCCACTGATCTTTCACCCGTACCGACTTTTACCGTCATTCCGGCCGACAAATCACGGATTGCGGTCCCTACATTGTCTTCAGTCTTGATCGCTATGGCATCTCGTTTCATTGATTTCTCACTTTAGAGTTTATGTCATGCCCATTAAAGTTTCATCACTACCTCGATTCCGCCCAGGAAAGGCCCAAGCCGGGTTTAACGAATCACAACACAAGGCCGAAGTCAATCCAATAAACGGAAACCTTTCCAATTGACAGGGGTGCGAAAATAAACCATGCTCCTGCAGCGCAGGGTGGTTGACAGAAAAAGTGTGGAACAGGAAAGGTTTATCGACAACAGGGAGAGGGATTACGTCCCGCATGAGTGAAACGAAAACAGACCGTTTGCATGGAACGCTGGTTATGCTTCTGACCGCGTCGCTCTGGAGTACGAGCGGCCTGGGCATTAAGCTTGTAAGCTGGAATCCTGTTGCCATCACCGGCACGCGTAGCCTCGTAGCAGCGCTACTGCTGCTGGCCGTGGCACGGAGATTCAGCGTACCGAGGACGCCGGCGGGTGTCATGGCCTCCTTTTCTTATGCATTGTGCCTGCTTACTTTTGTTATTGCAAACAAGCTTACGACTTCTGCTAACGCCATATTTCTTCAATATCTTTCACCAGCCTTTGTAGCTGTTCTGGGTATCGTGATATTGAGGGAACTGCCCAGCCGCTTCGATTGGGCGGTGCTCATCGGCGTGCTTGGAGGCATGTCGCTTTTTTTTCTGGACAGGATAGGCCCCGGTGCAATGATGGGAAACGTTTCCGCTGTTGCCAGCGGATTGTGCCTTGCGTTGTTCATTATTTTCATGAGGATAGACTCGGGACAGACTGGAGGCCGCCATACCGCCCTGGACAACATGATTTTTTCCCATATTCTGGCGGCCTTGATGTCCGTCCCGGCGGTTATGACCTCCAGCATGCCGGATTTTCCCAGTATCTGCGGAATCGTCTATATGGGGCTTTTTCAAATGGGACTGGCTTCGATTCTCTTCCCCTATGGTGTTCGGAGGTTGACCGCGGTGGGAACATCCATAATTACGCTTATAGAACCGGTACTTAATCCGGTGTGGGTTTTTTTGGTCATCGGCGAGGTGCCGTCCTTGAATGCTGTGATAGGGGGGACGGTCATCATCGTGCTGGTGGGTGCCCGTTCGGTGGTTTCGATACGTCGCGCACCCCCCTTGAATTCCTGAAATCTATAGCCCCAACAGGGGATACAAAGTCTTTCTAGGGGAGAACTTTAAAATATGAAGGTCCCGCAGCGGAGCCGCCGGCACCGTATTAGCCATTAGCTGAGCGGAAAGAAGAACTACATTAAAAAAATGCCGAGAGCGATGCCGACGCCGATTGGAATAAGGCGGGGAGGGGGACGATGCGGCACCTGGTTTTCCGGCAAGTGGCGGAAGGAAACTCGGTTGCCCGCATCCTTATAAGGGATCAAGGCTTTTACTTGACTTGACATCGTATTGCAGCTCCCATATGTTTCAATGCTGTTGTGAGAAGCCTCTGTTTCACCGATAACCGTTTCCAACAGGATTAATTTATGAAGAAACAGCAAGAAAAACCAAGCGCCGAGTGGCAGCCGCGGTTGGTGGCATGGGAAGTGACACGGTCATGTAATTTGAATTGTATTCACTGCCGGGCGGCTTCCGGGCGCGGTCCTTATATTGGCGAATTGGACACTTCTAAGTGCCTGGAAATCCTTTCTGAAATCAGGGAGGTGGGCTCTCCCATCGTAATATTGACCGGAGGAGAGCCTTTGATGCGTGAAGATATATTTACCCTCGCTCAAAGCGGTACCGATCTGGGCTTGCGGATGGTTATGGCAACAAACGGCACACTGCTGGATCCTGGCACCGTGGAAAGGATGAAACAGTCGGGAATTCAGCGGGTCAGCATCTCTTTGGACGCTGCCACCGCCAAAGGGCATGACCGCTTCAGACAGGTCCCCGGAGCGTTCGACATGGCGGTGAGGGGTGCAGGGTTTTTGAAAGAGGGGGGCCTCGAATTTCAAATAAATACCACGGTCACGCGTCACAACAAAGATGAACTGCCCGGAATCATGAACATGGTGTCCGAACTTGGAGCCGTGGCGCACCATCTGTTTCTGCTTGTTCCCACCGGAAGGGCGAGGGAAATGGCCAATCAGGAAATCGAGGCTGGAGAGTATGAAAAAGTGCTGAAATGGCTCTGCCACATGAGAGAGCAAACACCCTTGCATCTCAAGGCAACCTGCGCTCCTCATTATTATCGTATATTGAGACAGGAAGCCAGATCCAGGGGGCTGGAGGTGACCTACGAGACTCACGGCCTGGATGCAGTTACCCGAGGATGCCTCGGGGGTACCTCGTTTTGTTTTATCTCCCATGATGGAATAGTTCAGCCATGCGGCTACCTCGATGTTCCCTGCGGAGATTTGAAAGAACTGCCTTTCGGGGATATCTGGAAAAGTTCTGAAGTTTTCGCAAAGCTCCGGGATTTCAAGAGCTACAAGGGAAAGTGCGGTAGATGCGAGTATTTGAACGTGTGCGGGGGCTGCAGGGCACGGGCCTATGAAGCGACCGGTGATTTTCTGGAAGAAGAACCGTTGTGCTCCTATCAACCCAAAAAAGCTGGGGAGGGCTCTTTATCAAGAAAGGGATCGCTCGATGGATAGAAATGACCGGGCGATACTCAACGAAATTCAATCGGATTTCCCCCTGGTGATCAGGCCGTACGCGGAGCTGGGGCGCCGAGTCGGGTTGACGGAAAAAGAAGTCCTCGACAGGGTGGGGAAGCTCAAAAAACGCGGTGTAATACGGAGAATCGGCGCCAATTTTCATTCCAACATGCTGGATTTTACAAGCACTTTGTGCGCAGCAAGGGTTCCTGAAGAGAAACTGGATTTTTTCGTTCAAAAAGTTAACTCATATCCCGGTGTAACCCATAATTACCTGAGGACGGGAGACTACAATGTATGGTTCACATTCATCGCAGCCGACATGGATTTCATAGAAGAAGCCCTTCGCAGCATCGAGCTTGAAACCGGGGTCCGCAATATTCTAAACCTTCCCGCTGTTCGCCTCTTTAAAATAAAGGTCGATTTCGAAATGTAGCACCTGAGCTCAGGAGAATCGAGATGAAAGGAATCATCCTTGCCGGAGGATCCGGCACAAGGCTTCACCCGATAACGCGTGTTATCAGCAAGCAACTTCTGCCGGTTTATGACAAACCCATGATCTATTATCCTTTGTCTGTCTTAATGCTGGCCGGCATAAGAGAAATACTTATAATATCGACGCCGCGTGACCTTCCTTCGTTCAAGGATCTGCTTGGAGACGGAAGTCAACTCGGGTTGGATTTCAGTTACAAGGAGCAGCCTCGGCCCGAAGGCCTCGCGCAGGCCTTTATTATAGGCAGGGATTTTATCGCAGGGGACGATGTCTGCATGGTGCTCGGGGATAATATTTTTTACGGCCACGGCCTTTCCGCCAAGCTTTCTTCCGCGGCATCCAGAGCAGGGGGGGCTACAGTGTTCGGCTACTGGGTCAAGGATCCGCACCGCTACGGAGTGGTTTCTTTTGATTCTTCAGGTCAGGCCGTGGAAATCGAGGAAAAACCCGATCACCCGAAATCCAATTTCGCGGTCACCGGGCTTTACTTTTACGACAACCGGGTGGTGGAGATCGCATCAGCCTTGAAACCCTCGCCCAGGGGGGAGCTCGAGATAACGGATGTGAACAAGGTTTATATGGAGCTCGGTGTGCTCCAAGTGGAGACCCTCGGCCGGGGGATTGCTTGGCTTGACACGGGCACGCATGTGAGCCTGATGCAGGCTTCTAATTTTATACAGGTTATAGAAGAGCGGCAGGGTCTCAAAATAGCTTGTATCGAAGAAATTGCATATCGCAAGGGTTATATTGATTCAGCTCAATTTGAAAGACTTGCAAAGGACCTCAATAACAACAGCTATGGGGAATACTTGTTGGGCATTGTTCGGCGGGAGGATATATGAAAGCGGTGTCGAGTGGTCTTGAGGGTGTTTTGATCCTGGAGCCGAAGGTACTTGAGGACCACCGCGGGTATTTCATGGAAACCTACCAGCGGGAACGTTATGCAGGGTTCGGTATTGACGTCGATTTTGTACAGGACAATGTTTCCGTTTCTTCGAAAGGAACTCTTAGGGGTCTCCATTTTCAGCATCCTCACGGCCAGGCAAAATTGGTCCAGGTGCTGTCCGGTGAGGTGTATGATGTAGCGGTCGATGTGCGGCTTGGCTCACCGAGTTTCGGTCAGTGGGTCGGTGTCGTGCTTTCGGCTGCCAACCACCGTCAGCTTTTTATACCGCAGGGATTTGCTCACGGCTTTTGCGTAGGGAGCGAAAAAGCCGTTTTTCATTATAAATGCAGCGATTTTTATGCGCCTTCAGCCGAGCATGGGATATTATGGAACGACCCTGATCTGAAAATCGACTGGCCACAGGAGGCCCCTGTTATATCAGAAAAAGATGCCGGGTATAACCGGCTTATGGACATGCCGGATACATCTCTCCCCGCTTATTGAGGAAGCATGAAATCCGCCAGGAGGTTTACTGGATATGGAACTTTTAACGGATACTTCCTGCTAAGAATAGTCCAGACACCGCCCGGAAATATTTCCGGGCGGCGAAAAAGCGCATCGGGGTTTTTGCATACAAATCGAACCTCCGATATGCATATTGAAGCATTCGGCTTTATCGGAGCATCACATCTCCGCGCAGTATCCGATTGTGCCTGGGTTTATATATGAGGGAACGAAATTTGTTTCAGGGAAATTGTTATTTTGAACTTTCCCCTGCCAACCATCTATCGATGGCTTCCTTATCGAAACGCCACCTGCTCCCTATTCTGACCGCCGGAATTTTTCCTGCCGCAGCATATTTCAGGATGCTGATTTCATGAAGCCTTAGGTATTTCGCAACTTCTTTTGTCGTCATAATCTGTGCCATGATAAACTCCCTTCCTGTGTTATGTGTTGAACCGATATCTCTGTTTTCCCCATTTGGATAATATAATAATACAAGATACGAAGAAATCAACAAAAAAAAATTAAAGAAATCTGGGAAGCCCAATAGTGGTATGCCTTTCTAGCCTTTATTTTGTAGTGCTCAGGAGGTGCTTTTTATGGGCAATTCTTAACCTTGGCGCACGGATTCCTGTTTACACCAGGCATATAAAATTTCAAGAATCGTATTAAAGTCACTTTCTACCCGAAAGTGCTTTTTTATTCATTTTCCAGCCTTGAATGAAGCAGGTAACCGTCATTGGGGCTACTGCAAGTTTTCGAGTTATTGCTCAAACCGTTTTGGGTCTGTAAGCGTTCATGGGGCTGTTTGATTTGAAAAACTCGCATGGGATCAAGGTTTTTTACGACCTCATCAAAGCTGGTTTTATGCCTCTTCATGTATATCGAAGGGCTTTTCCAAGAGTTTTCCACCGGCCCATGTCCCATCGCATTTATCCGGATAGTTGTCGCGTACAATGCTTTTTCCCGTATGAAAATGCGACTTACGGTGTTTTGGGCGTTAACCCGCAGCCTGTTAAATAACTTTAAAAAATGATCTGAACATTTTGGAAAAACAGTGCATTAAAAGATATAACAATTTTGAATTTATATGCAGATTCAGCTGGCACAGCCTTTGCTTTAACGGATCATGAGGCAATGTTTTGTTCGTCTTCTTCAGGGACGACGGAAATGAATGAAGCCACTGAGGCTTTCGAGCGATTTTGAAAGGAGGAAGGATTTCAATGGCCGGAGGAACATTTGAAGGTGATCGAACAGCCCAGTCTGCCGGCGCTTCAGAGGGTAAATATTTGACTTTTTCACTTGCCGGAGAAGAATACGGAATCGGCATCCGGAAAATAAAGGAAATCATCGGGATGATGCCGGTAACATCAGTTCCAAGGACACCTGTTTATGTCAAAGGGGTTATTAATTTACGCGGAAAGGTAATACCGGTCATCGATTTGAGGCTCCGTTTCGGATTGGAAGCTGTTGAGCACACCGACCGGACGTGCATCATCGTTGTAGAAGTTCAGGGTGAATCCGCGAAAGTCGTAACCGGAATCGTGGTGGATTCGGTTTCGGAGGTTCTCAACATCAAGGCTTCCGATATCGAAGATACGCCTGAATTCGGCGCGGCGCTGGATACGGAATATATCCTGGGCATGGCCAAAACGGAAGAGGAAGTGAAAATCCTGCTTGATATTGACCGGGTGCTTGCTGCGGGGGAAATCGCTGAACTCAAAAAGATTGCATGAAAGGAGAAAAAATCATGTTCAAAAATATGAAACTATCGGCAAAGCTGATCAGCGGTTTTTCGCTTGTTGCAGTCATTACGCTGATCCTGGGAATTGCAGGATATTATGGGGCTGTCAAAAGTGAAGGTTCCATTGACGAAATCGGCATAATCAGGCTGCCGAGCATCGAGAGCCTGCTGGTCATCAAGGGTCAGGCGGAAAATGTGCGGGGTACCATGCGCACACTTGGCATGCCTGGCCTTTCCCCCGAAATGAGAGAAAGGCAGTATCAAAATCTTCAGAGGGCAAGGGAAAGTTATGAAAAGGCATGGAAGGTTTACGAGCCTTTGCCTCAGACCGAGGAAGAATCCCGGGTGTGGAATGAATTCGTCCCTGCGTGGAACAAATGGCGGGAGGAAAACGATAAATTCGTCCAGCTGATGCAAAAGCTGGGGGGGTTGGGTATTTCGAATCCGACAGCACTCGGGCGAAAACTTGAACAGTTCAGCAAGGAACACTACCAGCTTGTGCAGCGAGTGCTGCATTTGATGTACCAGAATGAAACATTTGAGGGAGGAGACGACTACATGGCCTGCAACGCAGGCAAGTGGCTTTCCACCTTTCAAACCGACAACGAAGCGCTGGCGGCTGAGATGGAGGCGTTACAAGAACCCCATAAACTTTTTCATGATTCCATAGGTAAAATAAAGAAAGAACATGAAGGCGGCAATCCTGCGGAAATTCAAAGAATTTACAGTACTGAAATGATTCCTGCCATGCAGGAGACATTCAAACACTTCGAAAACATGGACGAAATTGTAAGTGAAGCCATCTCACTCGCTGCTCAGGCCGAAAAGCAAATGCTCGGCCCCGTCGCGCAAGCCCAGCAAAAAGCGATAGGCCTTCTCGATAAACTCGTAGACATTAACGAGAAGGTTGCCGATACAGAGGTGGAGCAGGCACATGCACAAGCTGTTTTCCAGGAACTTTTTGCTGTTATAGCAGCTATTGCAGGTGTATTGCTCGCAATGGCGCTGGGGATTCTGATCACACGCTCCATCACTAAACCCATTAATCGCATAATCGAGGGGTTGAACACCGGGGCAGGAGAGGTGACCTCTGCATCCGATCAGGTTTCATCCTCAAGCCAGTCTTTGGCCGAGGGCTCAAGCGAGCAGGCGGCCTCCATCGAGGAGACATCTGCATCGCTGGAAGAGATGTCTTCCATGACCAAACAAAACGCTGATAATGCCCGCCAGGCCGACGGCCTTATGGGAGAGTCTAGGCAGGTGGTTGACAAGGCGAATGATTCCATGACACGGCTTACCGGATCCATGGATCAGATATCAAAAGCAAGCGAAGAGACGTCAAAAATTGTAAAAACCATCGATGAGATAGCATTCCAGACAAACCTGCTCGCTCTTAACGCAGCGGTGGAGGCTGCAAGGGCAGGTGAGGCTGGAGCAGGTTTTGCGGTTGTAGCCGATGAGGTGAGAAACCTCGCCATGAGGGCTGCTGAGGCGGCAAAGAATACATCTGAATTGATCGAGGGAACGGTCAAGAGGGTGAAGGAAGGCTCCGAACTCGTGGAAACAACCAACGAAGAATTTCAGCAGGTGGCTGTGAGTGCTGGGAAGGTCGCCGAGCTGGTGGGTGAGATTGCAGCGGCCTCTGGCGAGCAGGCACAGGGCATCGAGGAAGTGAACAAGGCCGTTACCGAGATGGACAAAGTCACCCAGCAGAATGCCGCAAACGCTGAAGAATCTGCTTCAGCCGCCGAGGAATTGAACGCCCAGGCCGAGCAGATGCAGTCGATGGTGGATCAGTTGGTGAACCTCGTTGGAGCAACCAGAAGCGAGGTAAAGGTCAGGAAACCCAGTGTCGAAAAAGCCCGCCGTGTGCAGAGTGGTAAGAGCAGGGCCCAAACCAGCAGGGCACTCAGCCGCAGTAAACAGCAGCAAATCCAGGGAAAAGAAGTCGACCCCAACAAGTT
>CAYXDR010000019.1:13187-13687 GCA_964463515.1 uncultured Desulfobacteraceae bacterium
CTCTGGAGGACGATGATTTCAAGGATTTTTGATTACACATTTAATGGTAAGGCGGCGGTAAAATTTCTTGGAGAGTTTTGTGCGGTATTGACAGGTAGCCTTTCAGCGGTTAATAGAGAGAAAAACTGTTGGCCTGGTCTATTCCGGACTTGGCGGGAGGGAAGCCGAATGAAACCTCTGAGAGGATTTGCCGCCGCGGTTTTTGCCGTAGTTATGCTTTGTGGATGTGCTCCCCTGGTGCTGGTGGGAGTTGGTGCTGCGGCGGGGGTTACAGGCGTCAAATATTATGAAGGAGCTTTAACAGCCGTGTTTCAGGCGCCTTTTGATAAAACCTGGAAAGCAGCCGAAAAGGCGCTCGATGGGCGAAAGGTGGAAATAGATGTCCGAGAGCGGAACTTGGGATCCGGAAAGCTTTCCGGGCAAGACTTGAGAGGAAAACCCTATACCATCACTTTTGAATATGTCGCGCCTGAAGAGACCAAGACCGTCATCCGTGTCGG
>CAYXDR010000019.1:13697-16113 GCA_964463515.1 uncultured Desulfobacteraceae bacterium
TTTCGCTCATAAAAGGCGGGTATTTGTCTGGAAATGAAGATTTACAAGGGCTTGGGGGATACGGCCGCCCGCTGTGATTCAGCGGTACGGCCGTATGGTTCCGGGTTCCCATAAAGTGAAAGAGTTTACAGCTCGATACCGGCCTTATCCACCGCAGCCACCCCTCCTTCTATACTGAAAGTCTCGTTGTCAAAACCAAGCTCCCTGAGATTCAACTGGGCTTCGTATGACCTTACGCCGGTGTTGCATACGAGGATGAATTTTTTGTTGTCTCTGGGGATTTCATCTAGGCGGTCCCTGATCTCGTCCTGCGGAATATTCACCCACAGCCCGGGATATTTTTCGGCATAGGGCTGGCCGTCTTGGACAGCCCTGCAGTCGAGGAAAAAGTATTCGCCTTTTCCCCTGTTTTTCCATACTTCTTCAAATTTGTCAGGGGCAATGCCGGTGAAACGGCCTTCGATAAGGTTTTCGGCTGCGTTGCCGAGCGCATTCACAATGTCCAGGGCGGACGAGAAGGGGGGTGAGTAGGCCAACTCCAAGTTGCTTATCTCCTCGACTCTGGCGCTGCTGCTAAGCAAGGCCGCAACCGCGTTTATCCTGCCCACCAGGGCATCGCCGTTTCCTCCAAATCCTTGAATACCTAACACCCTGCTTGTAGAGCGGTCGACCACCAACTCCAGGAACATCAGTTCTCTTGTTGGATAAAAGTGAGCCCTGTCAAGTTGAGAAATCTGTATGCTCGCTGCATCGAATCCGGCCTTGAGCGCATTTTGCAATGTAAGGCCGCTGCCTGCCAGAGAGTTGTCAAAAACCTTGACTGCAAAAGTTCCCACACCCCCTGGAAAAGTAGCGTTACCACCAGCAAGGTTGGTTCCGATAACTCTTCCCTGCCGATTGGCCATTGAACCGAGAGGGAAGAAAGCCGGTTTCCCTGTGACCAGGTTCATGATCTGTGCACAGTCTCCGCCGGCATAGATGTCCGGATCCGAGGTTTGCAGTTTCTCGTTTACAACTATTCCGAACCGGCCCACCTCGATTCCCGCCTCTTCGGCCAGCCTTGTGTCGGGAGTTACGCCCACTGCGATGATTACGAGGTCGGCATCTATGGAATTTTGGTCGGTGAGCACGCGACTTACGCCGCTTTCATCACCTTCGATGGCAGTGACTTTTTCTCCGAGGTGGAAGTGAACACCTTTCTCCTCCATGTGACGTTGTGCCATCCGGGCGAAAGAAGGCCCTATGAAGCCGGGCATGATCTGGTCGAACAATTCAATCACTGTGGTGTCGATTTCCCACATGTCAGCGAGGGCTTCTGCCATTTCAAGGCCTATAAACCCTGCCCCTATTACCACGGCTTTTTCGACGTTTCCCTTTATAACTTTGCTCTTTATTTCTATGGCGTCGTGAAGGCTTCCTACAGCGTATACATTGGGGAGATCCTGCCCCGGCAGTGGTAACCGACGGACCTGCGAACCCGTACCGATTACCAGCTTATCGTAGTGCATGGAGTCTTTCCGTCCGTCGACCGTTTGATATTCAATGGTTTTTTCAGGCCGGTTTATGCCCGTTACACGGGTTTCGGTGAAAAGTTCGACATCTTTGCAATTTTTAAAAAAATTTTTATCTCTGATCATGTGAAAACTGGTGGTTCGAAGTTCAGAGATGTCTGATACATCACCAGAAACATAGTAGGGGATACCGCACCCTCCATAAGAAACGAGACTGTCCGCATCAATTATCACAGCCTTAGACTCCGGCTCCAGTCTCTTGAAACGGCACGCTGCTTTTGAGCCGAGTGCTACACCTCCGACAAAAATAACTTGCTTGGCCATAATTTCTCCCTCAATCGTATCCTTATTATATCAAATGCTTGATTTCAAACCGCGAGGTTATGAAACCGACAGAGTACTGTTTTATGGGGACCATATTTCTCTTTGATGATTCATGTCAAGATATGATCATCTTAAAAGGTGTAATGCTTTTGTTGGACTTTGGGCGTTGACTTTAGTGGAAAAAGAAATTAAATAGAGAAAGTGCTTATCATAATGCAGGATGAAGGGGCCGGGTCTTAAATGATCCCTGCGTATCATCCGCCCAAAGGTTCATGCACGAGCCCGTGGGAAGGTACAGCCCACGGATCTCAGTTTTTTTTACGCAAAAATCCACGGAGGAGATATCTATGGCGGAACAGGCTATTAACCTGAGCAAGCTCAAGGGAGAATTTCGGGAAAAGGTGAAGGAATTGCTCCCGGAAAGCAACCTTAATCTTTGCCTTACCTGCGGAACATGCGCCAGTGGCTGCCCCGCCACCGGACTGGAGGGCATGGATCCCCGGAAATTCGTAAGAATGATTGCTCTTGGCATGGATGACGAGGTAACTACAACACCCTGGGTGTGGATGTGCAGCATGTGC
>CAYXDR010000020.1:0-16106 GCA_964463515.1 uncultured Desulfobacteraceae bacterium
AGCGACCCCGACCCCGAGGGACATCGTTATTTTGACTTTTTACGATACCATCAAGCTTTAACATTCAGCAAATATAGTTGTTTTTCACACATCATTTTTTCATTTTTTCGCATTTTTCAAACGGCATATTCTTTGCTTCTTCTTTGAGCAGAATATTTCAGGAGGCCCTGATGCTACGGATATTAACATATATCGCCAAGGGTTTTTCACCCGGAAGACGCCTTGAAAAGGCGATAAGAGGCGGTGCATGGGAAGGAAATGTAGAAATATATGAAGATCTTGATAGGTTCACTCTCGAGCTGAACAAGCCCGTTTCCGGCGGAATAATAATCGTGATGGGAATTTCCGACAGGGTCGAACTTATCCGTACGGCTTGTTTCAGAGAGATGATCACGGAACCTACTTTGATTTTAATCCTTCCCGATGACGGAGCAGAGACCATCTCCCTTGCACATCGCCTGAGGCCAAGGTTTCTGTGTTTTGCGGATGAAGATTTCGCCGGAGTGGCAGCGGTGTTGGCCAGGTTGATCGCCAGAACACGGCTTAACAGGTCGATTTCGTACTGAACGAAAAGCCGGAGGCCCCGCAGAGCATGCGGACCAATACTGTTTTCGAGTTCCAACAATACAGTAGACATCCGATCTGCTATTGTTGTATTTTTGTGTCGCATTTTAAGGGAATCCGCCCGGACCGGGAAGGGAGCCTTCCAGTTTTCACTAGTGCCGAGAAAGCTTTTTCGTGATGCGAATTTTGATTGCCGATGACGATTTCACTTCCCGCAAGATGCTGGCGGCTGTGCTGGAAGGCTACGCGCATGAGGTGGTTGAAACCGCGGACGGCTTTGAAGCGTGGAATGAACTCCAGAAGCCTGAAGCGCCCCATGTTGTAATCCTGGACTGGCTGCTGCCGGGCATTGACAGTTTGGAACTGACACGCCGTCTTAGAAAAAAAAGAACCGAGGTCCCTCCTTTCATCCTGATCCTTACTTCCAGAGGGGATAAGGCCGAGGTTGTCGCTGGGCTCGACGCGGGCGTAGACGATTATCTCGCAAAACCTTTCGATCCCGAAGAACTGCGCGCCCGGGTCGATGTCGGCAGGCGGATGATACAGAACATAACCGACCGCCTGGAGGCGGAAAAAGCGCTTCGCGAAAGTGAACAAACAATCAGGAAGAAACTCCAATTGATCCTGGAACCTGACGGCAATGTCGGCGGGATGGAACTACCCGACCTCATCGATCCCAAGACTCTTCAATCGCTTCTGGATGATTTCTACCAGCTCACCGCAATCGGGTGCTCAATCGTGGATCTTTCCGGAAAAATCCTGGCGGCCGTGGGATGGCAGGAGATCTGCACCCATTTCCATCGTGTGCATCCGGAGACCCGAAAAAAATGCATAGAAAGCGATATATTTTTCCCGGCCGGCACCAGGCCCGGAGAATTCAGAACCTACCGCTGCAAGAACAATCTCTGGAACATGGTGACCCCGATCGTTGTAGGCGACGCCCACATTGCCAACCTTTTCCTGGGCCAGGTCTTTATCGGCCAAGATCCGCCGGACATTCCTTTTTTCAGGGAACAGGCCCGCAGGTACGGTTTCGATGAAAATAAATACCTTGCGGCGCTCGAGGCCGTTCCGAGATGGTCTACGGCCAAGGCTCGTAAAGCCATGAATTTCTATATCCGGTTCACCGCCATGATCTCTTCCATGGGCATGAACAATCTGAAATTGGCCCAGGCCCTGTCGGAAAGAAACGAACTACTGGGCAATTTAAAACAAAGTGAAGCTAAATTCAGGGCACTGGTGGACCAAGCGGCGGAGATGCTTTTTCTTCATGATTTGAATGGAAAATTGATCGATGTCAATCAGGCTGCGGTCAAACAGACCGGATACACCAAGGAAGAACTGTTGACGATGAATGTCGTCGACATAGATCTTCATGCTGTCGAGCGCAAGGACAGCCAGAGACTGTGGGCCGCAATGAAGCCCGATAACGCTCCTGAAACCTTCGAAACAATCCACATTCGGAAAGACGGCTCGACCTACCCTGTCGAGATCACGGTTTCCAATATTTTTCTGCTGGACGGTATCTACACTCTAGCGCTGGCCCGGGATATAACCGACCGTAAGCTTGCAGAGGAAGAGCGGCGAAAACTCCAGGATCAGATCCTGCAGTCACAGAAAATGGAATCCATCGGGAGACTGGCAGGTGGCGTTGCACACGATTTCAACAACATGCTGGGGGTAATTCTTGGGCAGGCCGAAATCGCGATGCTTCAAACCAAGCCTCATGAATCCGTTTACGAAAGGCTTCAGGAAATCCGTAAGTCCGCCAAACGATCCGCCGACCTCACCCGCCAGTTGCTCGCCTTCGCCCGCAAACAGACTGCTTCGCCCAAGGTGCTCAATCTTAACGATACGGTTTCCGGCATGCTCAAGATACTGAGACGCTTGATAGGAGAGAACATCGAACTGCGCTGGGTACCCGGCAACGACCTATGGATGGTTAAGATGGACCCGGCACAGATCGACCAGATACTTGCAAACCTCTGCATCAATGCCAGGGACGCAATCAGCGGAACCGGAAAAATGACGATAGAAACCCACAATGCCGTTTTCAACAGCGCATACAAAGACGATAATATGGGCTTCATCCCCGGTGAATTCGTCATTCTTTCAGTAAGCGACGACGGCTGCGGTATGGAAAAGGATGCACTGGACAAGCTGTTCGAACCCTTTTTCACAACAAAAGAAGCAGGCAAAGGAACAGGGCTCGGTCTTGCTACTGTATATGGAATCATAAAGCAAAACAATGGATTCATAAATGTCTACAGCGAGCCTGGGAGGGGCACCACATTTAAGATCTACGTTCCCAGGCATTCCGATAAAGGGCGATCAGCTCATCAAAAAATGCAGCCGGCTCCCGTGCTCCACGGCTCAGAGACTGTGCTGCTCGTTGAAGATGAGCCGATGATACTGCGGCTGGGCATGGCGATGCTCGAACATCTGGGCTACCGGGTCCTCACTGCTTCCGGACCTGAGGAAGCCATCCAGACGGCTGAAAAACACCCGGAAGCCATAGACCTCCTTATTACTGACGTTGTTATGCCGGGGATGGATGGGAGAGAGCTCTCTGAAAAATTGACGTTGCGTTGTCCGGGAATCAAATGCCTGTACATGTCGGGTTATACCGCGGATGTAATAGCGCGGCACGGTGTATTGGACCAAGGGGTCCATTTCATTCAGAAACCCTTTTCCATCCAAAAACTTGCAACCGAAGTAAGGAAAGCAATCGAAGAGGAACAGTGATTAAAGTTATAAGCATAATGAAACAAGATACCCTCCCAAATTTCGACTTGACAGCCGAATACTAATCTGCATTGTATATGAAAACAACCTGTTCATCCCGGGCGTGCCGATACGCGGACACCTGATTCTGCTGATATCTCCTATCCCATTGCAGATTATACCGCCCTGGATTCATTGCTGATTCACACCGACCGAGGGGTTCATGAATATGACTTCCCCTAGGAGCCGGGAAACGCCGTTAACAGGCATTTCCCGATAACTTTCATTCATATATAACTGAAAGGAGGATGAGTGATGAAATTCGGAAAGGTGTTCGTTTCTGCCTCAATTTTTTTCGTGGCGCTCTGTCTGCTTGCCGGTGCCTCACCGATGACGGCCTACAGTGCCGACAAGACGTCAAACCTGATAATTTCAACAGCCACTACAGGCGGCACTTATTATCCCATAGGCGTAGGCATGGCCTCCCTTTGGTCCATAAAACTAGCCAAGGAACACGGGATACAGGTTCAGCCGATCACTTCCGCCGGTTCCGGCGAAAACATCAACATGCTCAGGAACAAAGAAGTGGACCTGGCCATACTCCAGGGGCTTTTCGGCAAGAGTGCCTGGAAGGGGCTTGGAACCTACAAGGACAAACCTCTCAAAACCCTCCGGAGCATTACCATGTTGTGGCCCAATGTGGAGCACTTCGTGGTCCGCAGTGACAAGGTCAAATCGGGAACTGTAACCGATATAAAAGGCTTGCGGTTTTCCATTGGAAGGGCCGGTTCCGGAACCGAAAGATCCGGGCTGACTATTATGTCGGCCCTCGGCTTGGACCGTGAAGACGTGGATGGGGTCTACCTGGGCTATTTTGAATCTTCCTCCGCCATGAAAGACAAAAGGCTGGATGGTGCCAATATCCCGGCAGGTCCTCCGGTTGCGGCAATAACGGATCTGTTTGCAGCTCCGGGTCTCGATGTGACCGTCCTCGAATTCACAGATGAGCAGTTGAAAGCCATAAATGAAAAAACCGCCTACCCGGGTTACCGTTATGTTGTCAAGGCGGGAACCTATCCCGGCCAGGACAAAGACGTGGCCACGATCGCACAGCCGAACCTCCTTGGCGTCCGTGAAGACGTCCCGGAGGAAGTTGTCTACCAACTTACCAAAACTCTTTTCGAAAACCCGGGATTTCTCAAGCAGGTGCATAAAATGGGTGAATGGATCACTCTTGAAAATGCGCTTTCCGGGCTTCCCGCGCCCCTGCATCCGGGAGCACTGAAATTCTATAAAGAAAAAGGGCTTGAAATTCCACCTGAACTGATCATGTAACAAGCACACCGGGGCGGCCGCCTTTCGTGGCCGCCCTCGGCAAAGGCCGCAAAGCGGAGAGGTTATGGGTGATAGAAAAGGAAGCGCTACAGGCAGCGTGGAACAGGGAGAAGTTTCCACTGCACACCGGAGGCTCGAAGGAGTGTGGAAATCCATGTTTTATTGGACCGCAGTCGCGGCCTCTCTATTTCATGTGGGAGTTAACACGCTTGATTTCATGGTTATGCCTTCGGTATACCGTAATGCATGCCACATGGGATTTGTGCTTGTACTCAGTTTTCTACTTTATCCCTGGAGCAAAAAACGACCTGGTGCAGGGCGGGGAGCAGATCTCTTCCTGATCGCCGGTACAATCGCGGTTACATTTTACATCCTGATATTCCAGCAAGAACTTCACCTGGAACGCGGTTCCATCCCCATTATGAGGGACTACATTTTCGCGGCAGCGGCACTGGCAATACTAATAGTAGGCACCTGGCGTGCTGCCGGGGCTATTATCCCCGTTCTTTCGGTTCTATTTATCTCGTACGCCTTGTTTCTCGGCAAATGGATACCAGGTGTATTTCATTACCGCGGCGTTCATCCAGGCAGGCTTCTTTACAGAATGTACCTGACAGATGAAGGAATATTCGGAACAATTTGCACGATCAGCTCCACGTATGTTTTTCTGTTCATACTTTTTGGAGCTTTTTTGCTGAAATCAGGTGCTGGAGATTTCATCGTGCAGCTTGCCCAGGCACTGGCAGGTAAAAGAGTCGGGGGTCCGGCCAAGATAGCGATAATCTCATCGGGATTTATGGGGTCCGTGTCAGGATCGGCAGTCGCAAACACGGTGACCACCGGATCCATGACCATACCCCTGATGAAAAAACTTGGGTTTCGGCCTTCGTTTGCCGCAGGGGTGGAGGCTGCAGCATCCACCGGCGGCCAGTTCATGCCTCCGATCATGGGAGCAGGCGCGTTCATCATGGCGCAATGGACCGGCATTTCCTACCTTCACATCATTGCCGTATCCGCTGTTCCCGCTTTGATGTATTTTCTCACCGTCGGTTTTTTCGTACATGTAGAAGCATTAAAAACCAGGGTGGAAACTCTCGATGAACAAGAAATACCGTCAGTGCGTCAAGTTTTGAAAACAGGATATATCTTTCTTGTCCCTGTCGCGCTCCTGGTCCTGCTCCTGGTTCGAGGTTTTACTCCCACCTATGCCGCTGTGATGAGCATGGCTGCGATAGTGGTTGTGAGCTGGGCTAGGAAGGAAACCCGCATGGGCTTCAACGACATACTCGACACCCTTTATACGGGGGCCAAAAACGCGGTTTCCACCTCGGCAATTCTAATCTGCGCGGGCATAGTCATTGCGGTGACCGGCATAACGGGCCTGGGCGTGACTTTTTCCGGGCAGGTACTGGAATTGTCCATGGGGATTCCACTTCTGGCCATCGTCCTGGTGGCCCTGGCATCTCTTGTGCTCGGAATGGGACTGCCTGTCACGGCATCATATATTTTTCTCGCCGTGCTGGCAGGTCCCGCTCTCCAGCAGCTGGGGATGAGCCTTCTCGCGGCTCATATGATGATTTTTTGGTACTCTCAGGACGCCAACGTCACTCCCCCGGTGTGCCTGGCTGCTTATGCGGCATCGGGCATAGCCAAGTCCCCACCCATGGAGACAGGCTTCAATTCCTGGAAGCTTGCAAAAGGGCTTTACCTTATCCCGTTGATGTTCGTATATACTCCTCTTTTATTCGAAGGCCCTCTTCATGAAGTGATCTGGGCTGCGGTTACCGGGATTCTCGGTTTGTTCGGTTTCGTCGTCACCTGGGAGGGGTTTTATCGAAGGCCTATAGGAATCCTGAAACGTCTGCTGATCGGGTTCGCTTCTCTGCTCCTTATGTTTCCCAGGATAACGGGTGATATCACGAACCTCTTTTCAAGCACCTCTGCGCCCGAAGCAGCATTGACCGAAGAAGAGATGCTTGCCAAAGCCGCAGCAGAGGCGGCGCGTATAGCCCAGGGCCTTCCAGCAGAAGCTCCGGAAGCGGCGATCAGGCAGGTCCCTTTTTTCCCCGACCAAATGATTACATCCCTGGTGGCTCTCGCCGTGCTTCTCACAATATTGCTGCCTCAGCGTTTCAAGGCTGTAAGACCTCCCTCAAAGGGATGACGGCCTAGTCGGAAGGGCTAATCCCGCATTCGTTTTTTTCAATTATGGTGCTTATTGAACCGGAGGTAGGGCCAGGTTCCAGTCCAGTCCGCCCCCGGCCTATTGAAACCCTGTTCCTGCCTTCGCACTTGGCGTTATATAGAGCCATATCCGCTTCGGCGAGGACCTTGTCGAAATCGGGTTTTCCGGCAAGCGCCGATGCGACCCCGATGCTCACCGTGATATCTAAGGCGCCTTGGATGGTTTCGAACTGCATCCGCTCGATCCTGTTCCTGAAGCGTTCAGCCACCGCCACACCGTTATCGGATATAGTTTCAGGAAGCAACACAGCGAATTCTTCTCCGCCGATCCTTCCAAAAATATCCATTGAGCGCAAACATGTACTGCCAAGCTCCGCCAATTCCTTCAAAACGTCGTCGCCGGCCTGATGACCGTATGTATCGTTTATATTCTTAAAATGATCGATATCGATCATGAGCACGACCAGGGAACTTCCGTTGCGCCGGGACCTGGCAAATTCTCGTTCAGATAGATCGAAAAAATGCCTGCGGTTATACAGGCCGGTGAGTGAATCGGTGGTCGCCATTTGAATGAGGCGGGACTCTGCCAGTTTTTCCGCGGTGATGTCTCTATAAACAACGAAATAGCCTGCGACATTTCCGTCCACCGTAACGGCCGCTGACTTCATGGCTACATTCAAATCTGTACCGTCTTTGTGCCTCCTAACGGTCTCCCTGCTGATCGTTTTCCCCTTGCTTATGCTGAGCCTGATGCCGTGAGCTTCTTCAATTTTAGCAGGAGGCGCGACCAGGTCGCTGATATTGCGCCCTACCGCTTCATCCGAAGTGTAGCCGAACATAGCAGTAAATGCAGCATTTATGCAAGTGATCCTGCCGTTTTCATCAAAAATAGCGACACCTTCGGGTAAATTTTCAATTATGCTTTCAAAATAAGTTTTTTGAAATAAAAGGGATTTTGATTCCAATTTTCCCCCGCTACTCTTGGGGTCCTCATTGAATTTATACAAATTCATTGCCTTCATCCTTATGCTGAACAACGAACTGATTCAGTGGTCCCGATATATTATATTTCGTTACATAAAACATATTTTTACGAAAAAAAAGCTTAACTTGGTTTCCAATCCCGTCCGCTTTACTCCGCTGCGTTCCTGTGTGCCTCGTCGATACGAACTTTCACATATTCAAGAGCCTCCGGCTGATAAGTGTCCAGGTCGAAACACAGTGCATCCTCGCCAAGCAACCCGTCCGGTACGAAATCCCCGATTTCGCGCGGATCGGTGATCATTTGCCCGTAAAAGCAGATTGAGAGCCACCGCGGATCATCTTCTATTACATCAACCATCACAAAAAGAGGTCTTTCCTTTTGAGTTGCATGTGCCGCCCTCAAAGAATAGGAAATACCGGGACGCGAAATGAAATCCAAAACTAAATCATCTTTGGCTGAAAGATGGTTTTTAATCTCTAAAAAAGCCCGCTTGCATAAATTTGTGTCTAAGTCCCAATTATCAATAAATTGATTCAATTCTTCATCTTTTAATGTCATTATCAACCTATAATATGAGATAAAAATTTTAGGATACTTTTTACGGTAAAATATATAAACAATAACTACCCTATTTATCAAGCATTAAAATCGCACGTCTTACAAGAAAACCTGCCATTTTTCGGATGTGGATGCTTCAAGGGGCGTTGCCCTGGTTCAATTACACAGTGTGGTTTATCCCGACAACTCTTCTTGATCCTAACCTCACGTCAATCCTCGGCATCGTAACCTCCGGCGTAAGTCAATACCCGGTCCACGAAACCGCGAGTTTCATCGAACGGAGGAATATCCTTATAGGATTCCACTGTCTCCGGGCCTGCATTGTAGGCTGCAAGCGCCAGACGGATGTCTCCTTTGAACCGTTTGATCAGAGAACTCAAATATTTTGTGCCACCGAGGATGTTGGCTTCAGGATCAAAAGGATCCTTGACATCGAGCACCTGGGCGGTCTGGGGCATCAACTGCATCAAGCCCTGTGCTCCCTTGTGGGATACCGCCTGGTGGTTGAAATCGGACTCGGCCTTGATAACCGCCTTGATCAATGAACGATCCACACCGAATTTACCAGAAGCCTTGTTTATAATATCTTCATAATCATGAATATAACGGGCCGGATCCTTTTTAACGGTCCGGATGAAAATGGTATACCTGGTGTCGCAAGGAACGTTGGAAAAATGGATGACACCCTCACTGTCGACATATCGGTAGATATCGGCCCTGGCGGGCTGCGCCGTCCCCCAGAACGCGGTAAAAACACATAAAAGAAATGTAATAGCCGAAAATGACGGCATTTTCACTCTCCAGCTTTTTCATTATTCAGAGCAAAACTTACCAACCCTGATATCGACCGCGCTTAGGAGCGCCCTTGCCTGCGTTGTTCCTTGAATAGGTCGGCGCATCGTTCACTGCAGAAATAATGGGTTTCGCCGTCAATGGTCCTTCGGTAAGCTTCCCGCAAAGGCAGGTATGTTCCGCATACAGGGTCCTGCACCATCTCGTCAACCGAGCCGCGGGGAGTGAAAGAATTTGTGGAATTTTTTGTAGAGACCGCCAGGAATTTTCTTACAATCCTGACTACAAGCCATATCGCAAATCCGATAATTAGAAGCCGAACAAGCATTCATCAACTCCACCAGTCCCGTTGCCGGTTTTCGCCCCGGGGCGGCCACAGACTTATATCCTGGCCTTGCCGCGGACACTCCTCCAGAAGCTTTTTCATGGTCAGCCCCAGCACCGGGTGGAGCAAATCCGGCGCTATTTCGGCCATCGGCACCATCACGAATCTGCGCATGTGCATGCGAGGATGGGGAAGTACCAGATCCGAAGTGTTTATAGCACTCTGTCCGAACAAAAGCAGATCAAGATCGATCACCCGCGGCTGAAGTTTTCCTGTGCGGATCCGGCCCAATTCCGATTCCAGGTTCAGCAAAAGTTCCAACATTAAGTGCGGAGTCAAGAGCGTATCGAGCCCTACCACGCAGTTCAAATACCAGTCATGACCCTGGACGCCGACCGGCTCTGTACGGTAAAGGCTTGAAACCGTTCTTACGCGGCAGCCCTCCATTCGGTCAATCAACTGGATGGCACGCCGACAAAAACCCTCCTTATCCCCAAGGTTGGAGCCCACCCCTACGTAGGCGGTCACATTCCGGTCGGTTGATGTTTCTTCCACTCCAGCTTCTCCCCGGCTGCTCAACAAAGTGCTGACAGCCTACGGGCTTTTCAATCCGAGGACGTCCTGCATATCGTAAAGGCCGGCAGGCTTGTCCGCCACCCACAGGGCGGCCCTCACCGCCCCGTGCGCGAAATTATCACGATTATGAGCCCGATGAGTCAATTCCAGGCGTTCGCCGTTGCCAAGAAAAAGCACCGTGTGTTCACCGGTGACATCCCCTCCGCGCAGGCTCTGGATACCGATTTCCTTGTCGGACCTTGGACCCGTAATACCTTTACGGCTGTAAACCGCCGCTTCCTGGATATCCCTTCCGGCGGCAATCGCGAGCACTTCAGCCAGTCGCATGGCGGTGCCGCTCGGGGCATCCTTCTTGAGACGATGGTGCGTCTCAACTATCTCCATGTCATAACCTTCTCCCAGCAGGTAGGCCAATTCAGCGGAAATTTTGAACATTATGTTCATCCCCACACTCATGTTAGGGGAGAGAACGCAACCGAACCCGGCACTCATTTCATGAATTTCTGCAAGCATTTCACTAGAAAAACCAGTTGTTCCGACAACCGCGGGAAGCCCCGTTTCAGCCGCAGCACGCAAGTGTTTCATGGAGGCATCAGGATTTGTGAAATCGATCAAGACATGCCCTTTGGCCGCCGCCTCATCGAGAGAACCGGATATCGGCACACCCACAGAACCTATCCCTGCCGCAACGCCCGCATCCTCGCCCACCAGCGGATGATCCGGCCTCTCAAAGGCAGCTCCCAGCACCGCTCCTTCAACTTCGGCTGCTGCTCTTACCAGCCTTTTGCCCATTCGGCCGGCTGTTCCAGCAATTATAACCCGGATCATACCTCACTCCTCTTGAGTCCGTAGCCGTCCAGCACCTTCAGGAGTTTTTCCACATTAGCCGGTGCCATAGAGGTCAACGGCAACCTGAAGCCTTCAACCAGTCTACCTGTGAGCGCAAGAGCGGTCTTTACGGGAATGGGATTGGTTTCAAGAAACATGGCCCTGCAAAGAGGAAGCAGCTGGTAGTAAACCTTGCGTGCCCCGGCGCTGTCCCCGTTTTCCCACAGTTTTATTAGCCCGGCCAACTTGTCCGGAACGAGATTCGCTATCACCGAGATCACTCCTCTGCCTCCGATCGCAAGAACCGGGAGCACGACGTTGTCATCCCCCGCCAGAAGGGTGATGCGGTCGCCTGCCAGTTCCATAACCTCGGCCATTTGTGGTAGGCTGCCAGAGGCTTCTTTAATTGCAGTGATCTCCGGCAATTCGGCCAGCCTGGCCACGGTTTCAGGCAGCATATTGACGCTCGTCCGGCCGGGGATGTTATAGAGTATCTGCGGGAGAGGGACCGATTCCGCTATGGTTTTGAAATGCTGATACAAGCCTTCCTGCGTGGGCTTATTGTAGTATGGTGCAACCTGGAGAGTCGCATCGGCGCCTGATTCCTTTGCATGCCTTGTAAGTTCGATAGCCTCGGCGGTGCTGTTGCCGCCTGTTCCGGCAATCACCGGCACTCTCTTTTTTACGGCTTCCACTGTTATATCAATGACCCTGCAATGCTCTTCCGGGGAAAGAGTGGCAGATTCTCCTGTTGTTCCACAGGGAACGATACCGGAAGTGCCGTTTTCGATCTGGAATTCGATCAGGGACCGAAAAGTGTCCTCGTCAATTTTACCTTTCTTAAACGGGGTTACAATTGCAACTATAGAACCTGAAAACATCTTCTCACCTCCATTTACTGAAAAAGATCCGGAAGCTCACCCGGCTGTTTCCTGCGGCCGGTCTCCCTGCTTAAAAGGCAAAGCAAGGATCGATGTAGAGAACCATTTCCAACACGGAAACTTCTCTAGCGCCATCCGGTATTTCCGGATGGCACTAACTAGAGAGCCTCTTCGTGCAGCCAAGCCCTGTAGGAAATGGCGGTGCCTCCTTCGAACCACACATCCGTGAACTCTCCATGCGTTTTTTTGAAATAAACCTTCAATTCTTCTCCCCCCCGGGTAACGACCTTAACCGGGCTATTCACCAGCCCTCGCGCGGCGCTTGCAAGGGCGCAGGCGATGGAACCGGTGCCGCAGGCAAGCGTTTCGTCTTCGACTCCGCGTTCGTAGGTTCTCACATGGATACGGTCAACCCCGGTCACCGCCATAAAATTGGCATTGGTACCGGCAGGTGCGAAAAAGTCATGATACCTGATGAATCTTCCATCTTCAACCACCGGCTGTCGTTCCGGATCCTCCACGATAACAACAACATGAGGAACTCCGGTGTTGATGAAATCCACACTGTGCCAGCCGGCTCTCATTTCCAGGTTTATATCCCGTGAAAATGGCCCGGGGTTGGGCATTTTAACCTTCACATTCCGGCCGTTCACCTGCGCCGACACCGCGCCTGCCATTGTCTGAAAGGTCATTTTCGGCCCTGCGATTTCCTTCAGAAAGGCGAAGCGTGCGACACACCTGCTTCCGTTTCCGCACATTTCAACTTCGCTTCCATCGGCATTGAAAAAGCGCCAGCCAAAATCGCATTGATCAGAATCCACAACGAAGATTACTCCGTCGGCCCCCACCGACTCCCTCCGCCTGCAGGCACGCATCACAACCCGTTGAAGATCTTCATCATCGATGCTGCCGTCCCGGTTGTCGATCACCATGAAATCGTTTCCGCTGCCATTCATCTTCCAAAATTCAATGATATCTCCGTTCATCACAGGCTCCTCAAAAAATCCGGGATGTTTTCCCCCCTGACGAGGTCATCATAGCTTTCTCTGGCCCTTATAACATGATGAGACGAATTTTTTACCATAACTTCGCATACCCTGGGGCGGGAATTGTAATTTGAAGCCATGCTGAAACCGTAGGCACCGGCGCTCATGACCGCGAGAAGTTGTCCCTGCTCGACCTTGGGTAGTCTGCGTTTTTTGGCAAGGAAATCACCGGATTCGCATATGGGGCCCACCACGTCCGCTTCCATTTCCCCCCGGTATGTCTTAAGGACAGGCTGAATGCCGTGATAAGAATTATACAGGGCTGGTCTCATTAGATCATTCATCGCCGCATCGACCACAACGAAAGATTTGTTCGGCGTCGACTTGGTGTACAGGACCCGCGTTACCAGAATGCCGGCATTTCCCGTGATCACACGACCGGGTTCAAAAATCAGCACTAGCCCGCTGTCTCCGAGTTCATCCTTGAGTGCCCGGGCGTATTGGCTGGGATGCGGCGGAGTTTCATGTTCATAGGTAATCCCGAGCCCTCCGCCCAGGTCGAGATATCGAATCGAATGCCCGTCGGATCTCAGCCGCTCGATTAACGCCTTCAGCTTTCGAAGTGCCTCAATGAATGGTGAGATTTCGGTCAGCTGGGATCCTATATGACAGGACACCCCCGTAACTTCCAGTCCAGGAAGGTTTGCCGCCGCCTTGTACCACCCTGGAGCCTCGTTTATATCGATACCGAACTTGTTTTCCTTGAGTCCGGTCGAAATATACGGATGGGTTCGGGGATCCACATCCGGATTGACCCGGAAAGCGATCCTCGCCGTGGTTTCCTTTTTTTCGGCTATGGATGCAAGGCAATTCAACTCCTGTGCAGACTCTACATTGAACATGAGAATGCCGGAATCAAGAGCGTAGGCCATTTCGCCGGAACTTTTTCCGACACCGGAATAAACGATTCTATCCGGCTTAACTCCGGCAGCCAGGCAACGATAAAGTTCTCCGCCTGAAACGATATCGGCCCCTCCGCCCTTACCTGCGAAAAGCCTCAGTATGGCAAGATTGGAGTTGGATTTAACCGAAAAGCAGGTTAAATGAGGGATATCGGAGAAAGAATCGTCGAACGCCTTGAAATGCCTCACAAGTGTGGCATGCGAGTAAAGATAAAAAGGAGTGCCCACGGATTCCGCGATATCTTCGATAGGAACTTCTTCGCAATGAAGCCTGTCCCTCACGTAGTGAAAGTGATGCATATATTCCTCGAAAGCAAGGGTGATGAAACGGTAGAAAGTACCATCCCTGACTTATCGGCGTCGGGGTCGGTATCGGGGTCGAAAAGGCTGCCGATCAACGTCCGATACCGACCCCGACCCCGAAGGACATCGTTGTTTTGACTTTTTACGAGTTCATCAATAATGATGGCCTCGTAAAAAAACCCTGTCTATTCTCTCAATTCAACAGATACAGCTTCGGATGGCGGTCCGGTCTCATCCCCTGGGCCCAGCAAACTGACTCTGAAAAAATGAATCCCCGGGTTCCCTTTCCACGGCATCCTGCACGAAAAAGCACCGTTTTCGAGGACCGGACCTTCAATTCTTTTCGATTCGCGGTAATCGACGGGACAACCCCTGCATGGCTTTTCTCCGGCTGGATACCGCGCGTGCTGGACAATGCACCCGGAGACGGATTCCAGGTGTGAATTTTTTCCGTAACCCTCGCCACTGAAAACAATTGAATCAACTTCAACGGCCGCGTTGAAATTGCGCACCGCAGCAGAGAAATCAACCGGACGTGGTATAGGCGGCCCCTTTTTTCCGCAGGCGGATGTCATCACCGCAACAGATATCAAAGCTAAAACCAACTGGAAAAATTTCAGCTTCACAACCCAAGCTCCTCCTTTGCAGCATAAACATCTTGGGCGACGCTCTCAAATCCAGTGCCTCCCGGTATGGTTCTTCTCCGTATGCAGGATTCAGGATCCAGCCATTCATAGACGTCTTCGTCAATTTGCCGCGAGAAGCGCTTCATTTCGGCAATAGTCAGTTTGTGAAGCTCCTGAGCCTGATCCATTGCATAAAGGACCATTTTACCGGAAACTTCATGTGCATCACGGAAGGTCAAACCCTTGCGGACCAGATAATCTGCCAAATCCGTGGCCACCAGGTATCCTTCACCGGCCGCATTTTTGAGGCGCTCGCGGTTGAAGGTGATTTCCGGAAGCAATTTGACGAAGACCTCGATGCATATTTCGACCGTGTCCGCAGCGTCGAATAGGCCTTCCTTGTCTTCCTGCATATCTTTATTGTATGTCAGGGGAAGGCCCTTCATCGTCGTAAGGAGGCCCATCAAATGACCATATACCCTTCCCGTCTTGCCCCGCACCAGTTCGGGAACGTCAGGATTCTTTTTCTGCGGCATTATGCTGCTGCCGGTGCAGAACGAGTCTGATATGGAGATGAAACCAAATTCCATCGTAGACCACAATACAAGTTCCTCGCTCAGCCTGCTCAGATGCATACAAACAACGGCCGAGGCATACAAAAAATCAAGCACGAAGTCACGGTCGCTCACCGCATCCATGCTGTTCGCGCTGATTGCATCGAAACCGAGCTGCCCGGCCACCATTTCGCGGTCCAGGTCGAATGTCGAACCGGCGAGCGCGGCGCTGCCTAAAGGCAGCACGTTCGTACGCTCAAGGCACTGCGTGAAACGCTCTAAGTCACGGGATATCATCTGATAGTAGGCCATAAGGTGATGGGCAGCAAGCACCGGTTGGGCCCGTTGCAGATGTGTATAGCCGGGCATGACAACGTCCATATTTACTTCGGCAAGACGGACGAGAGCCTTTTTCAACTCATATAGCAGCTCAAGTACCCTCCGGGTCCTGGTACGGACGTAAAGCCTCATGTCAAGGGCCACCTGATCGTTCCTGCTTCTGCCTGTGTGCAACTTCTCTCCGAGAGGCCCCACTCTTTCAACAAGGGCCTTTTCTACAAGCGAATGGATGTCCTCATAGTCATCGAAGGGAATTTTATTCCTCTCAAGTTCACGTTTTATGGATCCAAGTGCTTCTATGATCCTTGCCGCTTCATCTTCATCAATGATTCCTTTGGCCGCCATCATTCGGCAATGGGCAGCACTTCCTTCGATATCTTCAGCAAAAAGCCGTTTGTCGAAATGAATTGAGGCATTGAATTTATCCACCAAGCCGTCCACTTCCTCTCTAAAACGGCCCCCCCACACTTTTTTAGCCATGTCCACCTCAGGAGTTCATTTGAATCGCGAAATTTCCACAGACATCAATCTTGATGAGGTCGTAAAAAGTACCATCCCGGCTTATCGGCGTCGGGGTCGGAATC
>CAYXDR010000021.1:0-16005 GCA_964463515.1 uncultured Desulfobacteraceae bacterium
TCGAAATGTATGAGAATGACCCCGAAACCGATGGGAACGAGCAGGAGAGGCTCATAGTTCTTCCTGATCGCAAGAAAGATCAGGATTCCGGCCACGATGAACATAGCAAAGTTGCCGACCGAAAGGTTTGCAAACCCGGAACCCTTTATCAAAAGTAGCATGGTATCCATTGATCACGCCTTTTTCTTGATGGTTATGATGGGAGTAGAGGAATCCACCTCGTCGCCGATCTTTGCATTGACTGCAGAAACCACTCCGGCGAATGGAGACTTGATATCGTGGGTCGCCTTCATCGCTTCCACCTGGGCCACAGCCTGGCCTTCTTCTATGTTGTCTCCCACTTTCACCAGGATGTCCACCAGATCCACCCCGCCCGTAAAAGTTGAATGTATCTCGACCTCTTCCCCGCCGCCTTCCGGAGCCGCCGGTGCGGCGGCAGGAGCCGAGGCCGCAGGCTGTGGCTGCGTCGCTGCCGCGGCAGATCCGCCTATCGGTTCGACCGTAACCTCGAAGGTGCGGGCTTTACCGCCTTCTACAACCTTGCATTTGGTAGTTACGGGTCCGCTCAAAGCCGCGGCCTGAGGAGCTGCAGGCGCCGCAGGCGCCGCCTTAACTTCAACCGCAGGTTCTTCCTTCTTTTTGAGGGGTATGTCCACTCTGCCTTTGCCGAGAAGGAACCTGAGTCCTTCGGTGGCCTCTATCTTCTTGCCCGGCACCATTCCGGAGACAACGATGAAGATATTCTCCTCGCTGAGTTCGAGATTGTTTTCTTCAAGGACCCTCTTGGCATCCGGGATGGGATCCGTAACCGCTTCAAACGGATCTTCCCCCTGATACGGCGGAAGGCCCAACTGCTCGGATGCCTTTTTGACAACCTCCGGATCCGGCGGCAACGGCGGCTTTCCAAAATAACCGAGCACCGCCCTGCCGTAGCCGGCCTCGATTTTTTCCCATTTTCCATAGAGCACGTTATTGAAAGCCTGCACCCAGTATTGCTGGCTTCCCGGAGTAACACTCGTCCATGCACCGCCGGCCCTGACCACATCGGGGAATTCAGCCAGCACGTCACTGTAGCGGTCGATCAAGCCGGCCTTCACCATCATGTGCACATTAGGACCAATCGCACCTCCCGGCATCGGGAAACCCACGACCCGGGCATCAGCAGTGGTGGTTACAGGGTTGAACGCATAGTCCTTCATAAGATCGTTCAGCATATCCTCTATAACCTGCATCTTGGACGCGTCTATATTAAGGTTGTAGCCGGTGTTCTTCAATGCATGGGCCATGGAACGGACGTCCGGCTGACAGGTGCCGCTGGCCATGGGACGCACCGAAAGATCTATGGCGTTTACTCCTCCTTCGATACCTGCCAGGTACTGGGAGACAGCCATGCTCGCGGTGTCGTGGGTGTGAAGCCACAAATCCATTTCCGGCGGCATTATTTTTCTCAAAGCAACCGCCGTCTCATAGCATGTCTTCGGGTCCGTGGTGCCGCTTGCATCCTTCATGCAAATGCTGTCCACCTGAATATCCGAATCAAGCACCCTCTTGATAATTCCCGCATAAAACTCGGCAGTGTGCACCTTGTCGTCGTGAAAGGGCAGCCCCATCATCGAGACGCAGACCTGGTGGTGCATGCCGGCTTTGACAATCGGCCGCCCCGTCTTGATCAAATTGTCCACGTCATTCATATAATCGAAATTACGGTCGTATGTGGTCCCGTACTTGGCCATCAGCCTCGCCTGGATATCGAGTACTGCAAGAGTCTGAGTGGTCAAGGTGACACCCGAGATGGACCTTGTCAGAATCTGAAGATCCACATCAGGACCCACCGCATCCCGCATCGCCTGCATCGTCTCGAAGGGATTCTCGTTCAGATAGAAAAAAGGCGCCTGGTAACGAGCGCCGCCTCCGAATTCCATGTGTCCGATCCCCAGATCCCTGGCAGCGGTTTTCATAGCAGGCAGATAATCCTGAAGCCTGACTTTGCCCCCGAACGCGCTCTGGTGCCCGTCCCGAAATGTCATTAATTGTACTTTTACTTCCTTTGGATCCTTGGTAAATAACATGGCGCCTTCTACCTCCTGCTTTTCATTTCCTCGATATTGGTTATTCTGGCTCCCGGGTGCACAACCGCATAAGCAGAATGTATAGCCGCGAGCACAGCCGAATCCATTCCCGTAGCTTTCCGTTCCGGAAACAAAGCGGTAAGAATTTTCATTGTTACGGCCAGCAAGCCCAGCACGGCAAAAACCGCCGCCAGTGAAGAAATACATATCATAAAAAGACTGTTTTCCATAAAATCACTCCTTAAAAACTCAACCAAAAATCACCGATAAAATATACAAAAGCCCACTATCCCGAAACATTCAAGGTCTCCCCATATAATTGGGCCGACCAGACCTGTCAAGTCATATATTCTCAACCAGTTGAAATATAAGCCCGAACAGCAAACATCCTGCATCTCAGCCGTAACGAACCACTCGGCCTGGACCAGGCTTCCTTTCGTTTCTCCACCCCTCAACCCCAGTGGTAAAATGGTAAAACCACACAGGCATATCTATAGCAATGGAGTGAAAAAATCAAGTCATTTTCCCTCTTATATATGATAAAGTTTGGAAAAAAATTGCAGGCGGAAGAATTGAAAGCTTGGTAAAATGGTCAAACCAAAGCACGCTGCCTTCCTTGTACCGCTCGACCTGGATAAAAGCCGGAAACGTTATAGCCATTAGCTGTTAGCTGGGCGGAAAAAAGAACTACATTTAAAAACTGCCGACACCGACGCCGGCCCAGATTGGTGTACCGCATCGCAGGTCAGCGAAGCGAGCGGTTCAAACAAAAAGATAAACCACGAAGAACATGAAGGGCGGGGGGAGCGGAGAGCGTTTCCGATTTCCCCTCCAAGACGATTCATGTATATTATTTGACAAGTAACAATTTTCGGTCAGGAAAGGAGAATGAAGCCCGATGTTTATTTTCATCGGAGGAATTCAACCCAAAACCGTGGTATTGGATGAAAAGCCCAGGATGTGTACTGCATGCGGCCTGTATCAAGCAAAACTTATCCGTGTCGACCATTATCTGGCACTGTTTTTCATACCCCTGATACGTGTGAAGAAGGGCGAACCAATGGTTCGATGCAGCAGGTGCGGAAACGTGAGCAAGGATACCGGCAAGCCTGTCCTCCCCGCCCGTCTATCCAAGACATTGACATGCCCTTTCTGCGGCAGGCGGCTCGAAAAGGACTTCAAGTTCTGTCCCAATTGCGGGAAACCAGTATCCTGAAGGAGCATTCATGAAGCCAGCGGCCGAAACAGCAGGTTCGTCACAGCCTGAACTCAGGGGCTTCATCGCGCGTTAAACGCCGGGTTTTCATGCCTTTTCACCATGATTCAACTATGCACCTTCTTCCGCTGCCTGAAGCTCGTACGGGTATAGAACTCCAGATAACGTGACAGAGCCAGTTTCATGTCCTTTCTCGGAACAACTTCCTGAATGCCCCTTATATCATGGTAATAATTGAGCATAGTGTAGATATTTCTTGAAATTTCCGCCAGATAATCCGCCCTTACCAGTTTTTCGTCAACATCGAAGCCCCGTGCCTTCATGACCCTGGGGCCCGCAAAGGTTACAAGCGCCCCGGGCTCGGCTATCGTTAAATCCCCCAAGGCAGCATAACTCGCTATTGCACCACCTGTGGCAGGGTCCGCCAAAATCGAGATGTACGGCAGTCCGTGGCGTTTGACCCTGTTGACCGATTCGACGGTTTTTACCATCTGCATCAGCGCGGCGGTTCCTTCATAAAGCCTTGCCCCACCGGAGCAACAAAGACTTATGAAGGGTAAATTTTCCTGGATCGCATAATCGACCGCCCGTCTGAACTTTTCACCGAACACCACGCCCATGGATCCACCGCAATAGGTGAAGGCGCCGATCGCCATGGTTACCCGGAAATGGTTAATCCTTGCCGCCCCGACTACAAGGGATTCGTTGAAATGACTCCGGCCTTCCTGTTTACCCAGGAATTCAAGGTAATAGTCTGTGATGGCCGCTTGTTCAAGAATATCGTCGACGGTTAAATTCCTGTAAAGTTCATGAAAAGTCCCGGTATCGGCCAGGCAGTCAACCCATCCCGTGGCTCCGAGCGGATAAGTATATCCGCATTCCGGACAGACATTGAAGTTGTCGATCAGGTCCTTCAGTGCGATAAGTCTGCCGCAGCCCTTAAGCCTGTTTTCACCGCCTTTCCCCTCACCACATCGTATCAGTTCAGTATCTTTGCCAAAATTTTTAAATCGGCCATAATCTTCATGTACTTCTGTAATGCTTGCATAATTAACAATGCTAATATTCGGAGGTGGTTTTTTAAACGCCTTTTTAATAGGCTGCTCAATATAGCGTTTGATATCAAAGAAGGAACCGGAGCCTTTTGAAAGTCCGAACTGCTTCGCCCTCACTTCTCGTTTCTTGATCAACTTGGAGATTTTGGACCGTGATAAATCCTTGACAGCCTTGGTAAGAAACTGCTCGATCGACTCAACCATGGCCGTGGTATCGGTGACCGATTCCGGCGATGGGACAACCCGGTCGATGATGTTAAGCGTCTTAAGCTCCCTGGCCGTAGGCCTCAAAATGGTCAATGCATCCTTTACCCGGGTCGGGTCCCTGAATAAAATGGAGGCGGTGCCCTCAGGAGGGGCGGTTGCATACAATGCGTCATCCATCATTCCCCTGATATCCGTATACTGGATGGCGACTGCTCCGCCGCTGCCCCCTTCTCCGAGTATCAGAGAGATGGTCCTGACTGGAATGGTCAAAAATTCCTTGATCAAGTGCCCTATAAAAAAAGCCTGGAAACGTTGGGCCGAATACATCGAAATATCCGCGCCGTAGGTGTCCACGATCGTGAAAATCATGGTTTCTTTCGGATCAGATGCCTGCGCCTCTTCGAGCACCGACAATATATGAGAATGATCGTCGGCGGTGAGCATCCCGTAATTGAGCCTTTTAAGGTCAGCGCTGCTTTTTAAATCTTCAGGAGTCGGCTTCTGCTGTCCTATGACATAGAAAGTTTTTTCCATAAATCGGCATCGCCCGGAAATCACCGAGCCTGACGGACTCTCAAAGGGGACAAAATCTGAAAACAACCGGTTTACCACATGCGACGCCCTTGCCCTGTAAGGATGCCTGCAACGTTTCTTGAATATTTCAAGTACATCCATTTTTGTCATAGATACCCTCTGTACAGCATTTTTAGGTTCTGCAATTTAAACGCGATCTGTCGCCCGCGCAACATATTTTTTTTCGAATTCCTGAAGAAAAAGGGCCTTGAGCCAGCCTAATCCTTGCTTTCGGCACCTTCCCCGGCGCCTGAAAGCGACTTCAAAATTCGGCCGGGCGTCTTCAACATACGCTCGATATACCCGGCGGCGCTTCTGCCCATGTGCTTGAGCGGAACGTATTCCACCACCGGCTCGGAAATATTTCCGTAAACGCTGAAACGATAAACCAGTACAGTGGAATCTTCCCCGGCCAGGATGTATCCCAGCACCGGGATCCGGCTGACAAGCGAGTCGACCGAACCCAGCGGCTGAACATGAACATCGAAATCAAGCTGTCCGGTCTGCAGTTCAATGGTACCACTTCCGGTGGAGTTGAATACCGGGCTTTTCATCACCGCCTCTTTGACTTCCGCAATTCCGGCTGAAAAAGGAATATCCGCCTCGAAACGTTCGAAATAAAAACCGTCTTTGGGTACATCGGGAGGCCTCCGTTGAAAAAACTGCTGCAGACTCAACTTCTCAAGCACCCGCAACACGACCCTGGACTCCCTGATCACGCCCTGAGTCATCACCAGCCGTGCGCCTCCTGAAAGCCGCCCCAGAAGTTCTTTGCTGCTGCTGCCCCCGGTAGAAAAAACAGCCTCCAGGGTAAGCTTGCCGGCCGGCATTTTTTCTCCGACGCCTGAGCCGTGGAGCAGGATCTCAAGCGGCTGAGAGTCCAGTTCAAGGCCGCCTGAAAGATGAACGACGGGTCCCGTCTTCATATCCAGGGTTCCACAACCATTGACCGAACCGTGAACCCACCGGACATTGTACGAATCCAGATACAGCATTGGACCCTTCAACCTCGACTCGGCCTGAATACGGTCAAACAGCATCCGGTTCCACTTTGTCCTCTCGAGCACCCAGGACACTACAATGTTTGTGTCGCGCAGTGATGCCGGTAAGCCGCTGCGGAAGGCGGCAGCAGCAGTTTTCAGGTTTTCGGAGAACAGGCCTGTCGTGTTTATATCGCGGGCCTGCACTGAGAAATCTCCATCCCATCTCTCCCACCCTTCGAGATTACCCGACACGGTGAAAACACCGCCGCCGGCTCGGCCTTCGAAGGAATCTATTGCCGCCGACCGGCCGTCGAACCTGACTGAAAAACGGCACCCATCTATCGTAAAGCCTCGAAAAATATCCATGGAAGATGCGATTTCACCTGCGACATCACCGTTCAGCATAATCCCGCCGCCATCCGGCCCGTTTTTTAGACTCAATCCCCCGGCTAAAACTGCTGAAAGGCTTTCCTCTGAACCATAAATACGCAGGCGGGCATCGGATGTATCGAAACGTTCGGAAGTAACACGCAGTTGGAAAGTGTTCCTAGTTTTTAAATTCCAGCCGCCGGAAAAATTTAACACAGACCGGCCAAGGTGGGCTTGTGCACTGGATATTTCGAAGGAGCGCCCCGAAACACCTTCGATCCTGAACGCCAGTCTGTCACCGGCCTGATCAAAGGCCATGGAGGCATTTTCAATGCGGACGCCGAGATTCACGAGAGAAACCTCTCCGTCGGCCCTCCAGCCGTCCTTGGAGGCCGATAACGACCCGGAAAAAGGCGTCTTTCCGGTAAAATTGGCAGAAGGCCACGCTCCACCTGAACCACATCCAATGAGTTCCTCGAAATCGACTCGGCCCCCGATCTCAGCCAGAAAAACACGCCCCGGATCCATAGAACCCGACACGGATATTTCAGAGGCTCCCAACATCCCGGAAGCCTGGACAACCGCCTTACCGCTTTTCTCGAAAGCGATGTTGGCATTTTCTAATTGAACCGGCAGCGGCACAGAGCAGTGGACGAAACTGCAATCCCGAAAACTGAGTCCCGATTTGAGCAGGCGCAGACCCGAACCGTCGGTCAGATACTGCGCGTTTACATTGCCGGCCGCTGTTCCCTCCATATCTTCAAAGGGTTCAATTCCCGTGCGGACCCGCTCCGGCACAAAGAACATACCTTGCTGGCGGACTAAATCCTTCAGTTCAAATACACCTTCAATTTCAGACAGATACTTATCGGGGTCCCATAGCGGCGCCGCGGAAAAAGAGGCCTGTTGCACCTTCGATGCCCCGAACCTGCCGCCCAAGCCGGTGAGATCAAGCCTGCCTCCCGTAATGCCGAGCTTTCCCTGCACTCCTTCAAACGGCATTTGAGCACCGGCTACGTCCAACCTGATTCCGTTCCAGTCGAGCGCCAAATCCAGAAGTGATGGATCGGCGGCAAGATCAAACTCCCTTAATTCATCGAATGACCCCTTAAGCGCGAAACGATCCACCTTGACCTCTCCCCCGCGCATGCGCCCGAGGATGTTATCGTGGAGCCAGGCAGGCAGGAATTCATGCGGCACCAGGTTTTTGAATTCCCCGTAACTCATAAAGGGGCCGGCGAGGCTTATGGAGCAAGCTTCAGGCATCCCGTCTCTCAATTGAACCCTCGCCTGCCCATCCAGAGACCAGGCAGAAGTCGAAAGCCCCAGGTGATCGAAAACACAAAAGTCTTCAGATAGCTCCCCTTTCAGCAAAACTGAAAGACGGGAAAAATCAAATGGAAAACTGCGGTTACCTTCGGCAAAGGCGCCTTTTAATCCGCTGGCCTCGATGTGTGCATCAAAAGAAAAATCTCCGGGGACGAGCCCTTTCCCCGAAACCTTTGCACGCCCGCTTCCCTGAGAGAAAGACAGGCCGTAAAAATTTCGGGCACACTCCGCCTTGAGGCCCGAAGCCTTCATATCGAAGTGAACGCTAAACGCATCTCTTTTCTCATCCGGGGTTTTGACCGCTTCACCGGCGACAGAAAACGCCGCTTTGGATCCATCAAAAACAAGATCCCCCTCGACCGTGAACATTCGCGATCTCTCGGTCCCGCTGATTCGGCTGGTTTCAATACGCCCGTTTTCCAGACAAGCCTCCTCACCGCCGATTTTTATACTGACCTTGTCCAAGGAAACCGGGGGAACAGCGATCACACGATTGAGGCAGTCCAAGACGGTTTCTTTGGTAGGAAAAGAAGCCCCCGTCAACCGAGAAGAGCCGGCAGCTAGAGCAATGTCCAGGCCGGAGGCGCCGAATTGAGTCGGAACGATCCTCCCGTGCAGGAGGGGGATGGTGTCCAGTACAAACATCAAATGCCCGGCATGGAACCGGAAAGATGAATCCGGAGCACTTACGGTTACATCCTTCGCATCCAGTGCGAGCCCGTGCCAGAAACTCAGTTCCACGGCCCCGGAGTTTATCTCGTAGCCCACCTCGGCTGAGAGCCTCTCAATTAACCAGCGTTGAACGGAGGGGGATTGAACCAGGTTTCCGGCAAGCAAAAGCGAAGCAACCGCAAGCAGGGCAACAAGCAGCAGTGTGAAAGCCCGGATTTTCAGCCTTCCTGTACGCATGAATCAAAATAATCCTGCAATATATGCTTATGGTCGAAAACGATTTCTTCCGGCAGGGAATCAGCACGAAAAACAGCAAGATCCGCCGCATCATCCGCGGCACGCGGAGTGCCGTAACCGTCTGCTACGAATACCACCGAAATGGTGTGCATTCTAGGGTCACGCTCAGGATCCGAATAGGCTCCCAGCTGCCGACGGAGGCGCACCTCAAGCGAGGTCTCCTCCCTGGCCTCCCTAACGGCCGCATCTTCCAGACTTTCTCCGTAATCCACGAATCCTCCTGGAAGGGCCCATCCGAAAGGAGGGTTCTTACGGCGAATCAGTAGGATTCCTCCGTCGTCCATCCGGATGATAATATCTACCGTGGGGAAAGGGTTCCGGTATTTTTCGACCGGCAATCCGCAATGAGGACACAAAAGAACGCTTTTTTTGCTCATTATGCTTTCCGTAGAATTAATTTTTGATGACATCGCAAAAAGTAGCACGTCCGCTTATCAGCGACGGGGTCGGAATCGGTATCGGGGTCGCTATCGACGCTGTCTGCCGCTTGATCCTCTCGAACTTGGTAGCCTCTTCCGCCGAGACGGCTGAGCATCGCGGCCATCCGGTCGAGTTCATCCTTTCGCTTACGGCTTTTTATCTTGTCCAAGCCCCATATCTCTTCGATACCGATCCCGATTTCGATTTCGATTATCCCAACATGATGAAGTCCGTTAGAAGGTTCAACTCCCTTTATTAAATCAAAAAAGAGAAATCATCAATGCGCTTTTCTCTCCTCAGGGCTCCTGCATCCTTGACGACTACCCCAGGAGTGCCTATTGTCAAACATGATGAGGTCGTAAAAAGTCCCCAAGCCGTCATTCCGGCGTAGACCGGAATCCATAAGTCGTGGGAATCACTGGACACCGGCCTGCGCCGGGGTGACGATAGAGGGGATATTTTGACTTTTTACGAGGCCATCAAACATAAATCAGCTGCAAAAAGATACCACTCGTTGTTTTTTGGGAAACAAGGGCTTTATCTTCAAAAAAGGCAGACGGAAACAGTTTCCATGACCGTAAAGCGCATACTGATTGTTGCACCCCTGGTGTTGATTTTATTCTTGTTTCAATCCTATTTCTGGGTTCCAACCTACAAGGAACAGACCAAAGGTAATCCGAACCGGCTTAAAGAATTCATTGCCGCCTCCATAGGCGATGCAAGCATCCTGAATCCCATACTTTCAGCGGACAGTGCAAGCAGCCAGGTCACCGGGCACATTTTCGAAGGCCTCATTGATTACGATGAAGAATTGAGATTCCGTGGCAGGATCGCCGAATCCTGGAAATTGACGGAAGAAGCATTTTTTTATGTCAACCCCGGCTGCCCTATCCCGGGGGAAGGGTTTGCTCCGGCCCTCCGTGTACGCAACATAATTCTTGAAGCCTGCGATGATGAAAGAATCGAAGGCAGGCTTCGGAGCACGCTGGACCTAATCACCGGCGTGGAAATCGTGCCGGCCAGGCAGTACAGTGTTCAAATCCCCGGGCCGCCCGGCTCCGACCGACCCGAAAGCACTCCCCGGAACATCTCCGTCAAAGCACCCACTAGAATCAAGCTGACACTTGATGCAGTGGATCAAAGCCTTTTCACCAACCTTGAGCGCATTTTGGGAAAGGACTATTTCCGAAGCTTCGATCCCACACCCTATATTACTCCTTCCGAATCCATACCCGAAAAGCGGCTTAACTCTCTTGCGGAAAAAGTTCTACCATCCACTGAACACAATCCGGTCATAGTGTTCAAGCTCAGGCCGGGGGTATTGTTCCACGACGGACACGAAGTCGACTCAAGTGATGTGAAATTCACCTATGAAGCGATCATGAACCCTGAAAACCTGTCTCCACGCACCGCCGATTATGAACCAGTTAAATCGGTCGAAACAATCGATCCCATGACCGTCCGGGTAGTTTATAAGCGTCTTTACTCTCCTGCAATAGGCACCTGGACCATTGGAATACTTCCTTCGCATCTGCTCGATGATGACTCGTTCCGAAAAGAGGCCTCGCGGCGGGGAATTGACCCGGAAAACTTTTCCATGCGGCGGAGCGAATTCAACCGCAGCCCTGTTGGTTCGGGACCCTTCAAATTCCGCGAATGGAAGGCGGACCGCCGCATCGTACTCGACCGCTTCGAAAGATACTGGGAAGGAGCGCCTCTTTACGAACGGTATTATTTCCGCATTATCCCGGACCTGCTCACACAGGAAATGGAGTTCTACGCGGGCACGATCGATTCCTACGACGTTCAACCGCACCAGGTGGAGCGGTTGTCTGAGGATCCCAGGTTCCAAAGCTTTTCCGGCACCGCTTTCGGATATACATACGTAGGCTACAACATGCGCAGAAAACCCTTCGACGATTTACGCGTGCGCCTTGCGCTCGGGATGGCAATAGACAGACTCAAAATCATCGAATACCTTTTATACGGTCAGGGTGAGCTTATCACCGGCCCGTTCGCCAAACAAACCAGTTTTTACGACCATTCCATCGAACCGATCCCCTACGATCCCGAAGGGGCGACAGCCCTGCTCGAAGAAGCCGGGTGGCGGCGGGGACCGCACGGGTGGCTGGAAAAAGACGGTAAACGGCTCCAGTTTACCCTCATCACCAACAGTGGGAACGACCTGAGAAAAGCCGTGCTGGCCATCGCGCAGGATTCATGGCGGCGCATCGGAATCGATGTCAGCACCGACCTGCTCGAATGGTCCGTTTTCCTCCAGGAACGGATAAACAAAACGGATTTCGACGCCTGCGTGCTCGGCTGGAGCATGGGAATAGATCCGGACCTCTACCAGATCTGGCATTCCAGCCAGACCGGTCCCCATCAGCTCAATTTCGTAGGATTCAACAACGCCGAAGCAGACGAACTGATACAGAAAATACGCAGAGAATACAACCGTGAAAAACAGGTGGAATACTGCCACAAGCTTCATGGGATAATCGCCCGCGAGCAGCCGTACACCTTTCTGTATGTGGGGAAATGGACAGCGGTGCTGGACAAAAGGATAGTTATCGCCGAAACGGATGAAGATGGAAACCGGGTTTACAAAAAAATAAGGGCCACAAAGACCGGCGACTATGCTTTTGACTTCAATAAATGGATCAAACTTCCACAGGCCCCTGAATTTTCGGTGGACTAAGGAACAGTGGTTCGTTGAAAAGCAAAACCGAAGAGGATGGCTTCATAAAAAGCGGCCCCGACCCCGAGAGACATCGTTATTTTGACTTTTTACGGATTCATCAAATAAGGCAGCACTGGATAATTTATGTTCTCTTTCATCGCACGAAACATTGTACAGAAAACCGTCACACTTTTTTTCGTGTCCGTGGTGTCTTTTCTAATCATTCACCTGGCACCCGGAAGCCCCAGCCAAGTGGACCCCATGAATCCGAAGTTCACTCCGGAGATGGTCGAAAGGTTCAGGGCCGAGTTCAACCTGGACAAGCCTCTTTACCTTCAATACCTGCTTTTCTACAGGGATCTTTTCACCGGCTCCACCGTGTCCTGGAGGGACAACGTGCCGGTTCTGAAAAAGATTTGGGAGCGTTTCCTCAACAGTCTTCCCCTGTTCATCGTAGGGACCATCCTCACCTGGACATTGTCCTTTCCGGTGGGCATCCGATCAGCGCTTGCCCGCGGAGGACTTTATGACAAAAGCGCCACCTTCCTGGCCTATCTGCTGATTTCCATTCCCGGTTTTTTCTTTGCTTATATCCTGATAATCGTCGTGGTCACCCGGCTTAATGTACCCGTGATTGGGATGGAAACCTTCGGCATAGGAAGCGCATCTTGGATCACGAGTTTCATGGACCGGATATGGCACCTCCTGCTTCCGGCGGTGCTCGGTGCCACGGGCGGCATCGCCGTCCTTTCACGCTACGTCAGGAGCCAGATGCTCGAGGTCGAGGGGCAGGATTATGTACGTACAGCCAGGGCCAAGGGGCTTCCGGCCGATCAGGTGCACTACAGGCATGCTCTCAGAAACGCCCTGCTTCCGTTCGTTACCATGTTCGGCCTGATTCTTCCGGGGATGATCGGCGGCTCGGTGATTATTGAATCCATCTTTTCATGGCCGGGCATCGGTAGAATGGCCTATGAGGCGATCCTTGCAAGGGACTACCCGGTTATCCTCACTGTCAACTTCATATCCGCTGTACTGGTGCTGGCGGGGACTTTTCTTTCAGATGTACTCTACATGGTAGTGGACCCCAGGATCCGACTTTGAAGCACAACCTGATCGAGCGGAATCGGGAAATCGTGAAGCCAATGGATAAAAAACCAAACCAGAGCAGGGAAAACTCGATAAACCCACAAGCCTCCCCGCATATGTCTCGTATGCGTGCGCTCACCGAGGCACTTGCCCGGAACCGTCTGGCCGCGGCCGGAATGGTGATTTTTACGTTGTTTTTCATGACCGCTGTGGCCGGTGTCTTTTTGACTTCCGGCAGCGAACCGGTCTTTGACCCGGCCAGAGTGCGGCTTCAGGAAAAACTGCGGCCCCCTCTATCCTCACCTGAAGAGGAAATCCTGCGGCCGGAGGAGATGCCGCCTTTCGGCAGATATCTCTTCGGCACCGACGACCTGGGAAGGGATGTTTTTTCCAGAATGCTCCAGGGAGCCTGGGTGAGCCTCACGGTTGGTTTCGTTGCGGTGGGCATATCGGTTTTCGTAGGAATCTTCCTTGGAGGCATCGCCGGTTACTTCGGGCAAATAGACCTTTCACTCGGCCATATTCTTACGGTCTGCCTGGCGGTGGCAGGAGCAGCGGCCGCCGTGGCAGGCTTTGCGGCGGCGGGGGTTATCCTGGCCTCAGCAGCCGCCTTCTGCCTTTGGGTTTCCCTTCCAAGGGAGTCGTCAAGACGGGTTCCAAAAATGGCTGTTCATATCCTGGGCAGGGGAATCGTCTCGGTCGACACCCTGATCATGCGCCTGGTGGATATCATGCTCTGCTTCCCCAGCTTTTTCCTCATACTCACGGTTGTGGCGCTTCTGCCGGCAAGCATATACAACATCATGATCGTAATCGGGCTTACCAGCTGGATGGGAGCGGCCCGCTTCGTGAGGGCTGAATTTCTTTCCCTCAGGGAGCAAGATTTCGTGACCGCCGCCAGAGCTTTGGGGGTAAAGGACATGCGGATTATTTTCCGGCACATCATGCCCAACGCCATTGCCCCGGTGCTGGTATCCGCGACCATAGGTATCGCGACAGCAATCCTTACCGAAGCGGGTCTCAGTTTTCTCGGTTTCGGCGTCCCTCCTCCGCACGCTACTTGGGGCAATATACTTTCCGACGGCAAGCGGTTCATCTTCGACGCCCCATGGCTAACATTCATCCCGGGTATTGCGATATTGATAGTGGTGCTGTGTTTCAACTTGTTCGGGGAAGGGCTGCGGGACGCCTTCAACCCGAAACTGAAGGAAAGGTAGCCTATGGGGTCTCACCAAACATTGCTTGCGATCGAGGATCTTCACGTTTTCTTCCGTACCAGGCGCGCGTTGGCCAGGGCCGTGGACGGCGTCGATATAACCGTGAACCGAGGGGAGGCGGTCTGCATCGTAGGGGAAAGCGGTTGTGGAAAAACAGTGACCGCCCTGACGGTGATGGGCCTTATCCCCTCACCTCCGGGAGAGATCCACGCAGGAAGGATTCTTTTCGATGGTCAGGATCTGGCCGGATTCACCGACCGCGAGATGGAAAAAATCCGGGGCCGCCGGATCGCCATGGTTTTTCAAGAGCCTTTGACCTCGTTGAACCCTGTCTTTACCATAGGAAGCCAGATTGAAGAGGCGATCGCCGTGCATGAAGAAATCGACGCTGAACAGCTTAAACGCCGGACGGTAAAGCTTCTCTCCGACATTGGGCTCCCTTCTCCTGAATCCCGTTACGGAGACTATCCCCATCAGCTGAGCGGCGGCCAGCGCCAACGGGTAATGATCGCCATGGCCCTCGCCTGTGACCCGGACTTGATTATCGCCGATGAGCCCACAACGGCACTCGATGTAACGATCCAGGCGCAAATTCTGAACCTGATGAACAGCATCCAGCGTAGCCGCGAAAAAGCCCTTCTCTACATAACCCACGATTTGGGAGTAGTCGCCAATATCGCGGACCGCGTCTACGTCATGTATGCCGGAACAGTGATGGAGCAGGGAGATACCAGGCAGATATTTTCCGAACCGGCGCATCCTTATACCAGAGGCCTTCTAGCCTCTCTCCCAGTCCGGTCCAAAAGGGGGAAGCGCCTTCATTCGATACCAGGCACCGTGCCCGATCCTGCTCAGAGGCCATCAGGCTGCCCCTTCCACCCACGGTGCGCTTCGGCTGTCGCTTCCTGCACGGAAGCCTTCCCGCAAATGTACGATCTCGGTGGCGGCCACCTAAGCCGGTGTCCCGTGCTGGTTGAGGAAACAACCGGTTTCAGGAGCACCGGGCTCTCTACCCAGGAGGCTCTTCAATGAACGATAAATCGCCCGATGTATCCGCTTCCGCACCGGGTTCCAAACCGGAGGAAGGCGGCAGTCTCACGCTCTCGGTGCAAGGCCTGAAGAAGTATTTCCCGGTTCAGAGAGGTTTTTTTAAACGCACGGTGGGGTGGGTGAAGGCGGTGGACGGGATATCCCTTTCGGTACAGCCGGGAAAAACTCTGGCACTCGTGGGCGAGAGCGGCTGCGGTAAAACTACGGCCGCCAAGCTGGTTCTCCGGCTGCTCGAAGCCGACTATGGAAAAATCGTATTTCAGGGGCTGGACATAGGAAAGCTCCCGCGGAAGCAAATGCAGTTTCTCAGAAGACGAATGCAGATCGTCTTCCAGGATCCCTACGGCTCTCTCAACCCGCGGATGACGGCCGGCCAGTCCATCGCGGAAGGCCTGCTGGGACTTCAAATGAACCGGCAGGAACGTGATTCCAGAATCGAAGAACTCCTTTCGCTGGTGGGGCTCGGCCCTGACAGCGCCGACCGCTACCCGCATGAATTCAGCGGTGGGCAGCGTCAACGCATCGGCATAGCCAGGGCCCTTTCGGTTGATCCCGCTCTCATCGTGTGCGACGAACCGGTCTCGGCCCTGGATGTTTCCATTCAAGCCCAGATCATCAATCTGCTCAAGGATCTGCAGGAGCGCCTGGGGCTCAGCTACCTGTTTATATCCCATGACCTTAACCTTGTGGGCTATCTGAGCGACACCGTGTCGGTCATGTACCTCGGACAGATAATGGAAACAGCCCCGGCAGATGCCCTTTTCGACAACCCGGTC
>CAYXDR010000022.1:0-15876 GCA_964463515.1 uncultured Desulfobacteraceae bacterium
TATTCGCTTATCAGCGGCCTGGCCGAACCGGTGGGAGCAGGAATCGCCTACGTGGCGATCCGGTTCTTCGTCAGCAGCCAAGGGGGCGTGGTCCCGTCCCAGGTGATGGGGATACTCTTCGCTGGAGTCGCAGGCATAATGGTCTACATCTCCCTCGATGAACTTTTGCCTACAAGCAGAGCTTACGGCAAGGGACACGACAGCCTTCTGGGACTTATCAGCGGAATGCTTGTCATGGCCCTCAGCCTGCTCTTGATGAAATGATTATATTTAAACTCTGCACTCAAAAAACTGAATTCACCAACCGATGCCGCCAAAGGAGGGGCGTCATTACCCCCATCCGCTGTTAGCAACTGATTATAGTTGCGGCATCACCTTTTTTGAGTTATATTCTTGTGGGAAAAGGAGGGCGAATGGGGCGAAAAGAAAAATTACTGGCGAGGTTGCAGCAAAAACCAAAGGATTTCACGTAGGATGAGCTGACAAATTTATTGAAGAGCCTGGGATACGAGCAAAAGAAATCTAAGAAAACGTCAGGTTCAAGAAGAAGATTCGTTCACCCCATAGCCCCCTCTATTACACTGCATAGACCCCACCCTCATCGTATTGTAAAAATGTATGTTATCAATGATATTATCGAATTTTTAAAAATAGAGGGCATAATATGAAGGATATGATGATATATAAAAGCTATTATGGATCAGTCCATTATAGTGCTGAAGACCAAATATTATTTGGAAAAATTGAATTTATACGAAGTCTTGTTGATTACGAAGGGACGGATGTAAAAAATTTGCGCACTGCGTTTGAAGAGGCTGTTGATGATTATCTCGAATTATGTGAGGAGGAGGGCAAAAAGCCTGAAAAACCCTTTAAAGGTAGTTTTAATGTTCGAACAGGTTCCGATTTGCATCGAAGAGCAGTGATATTTGCCCTATCTAAAGGGAAAAATCTGAATTCAATCGTCACAGATGCACTGGAGCAATATCTATCTGACGGGCACTCGGCATTCCCGGATAGCGAAGCACCCGTTGATCCTGTCTAAATCTCCTTTTGAGCAAATACAGCTCCCGTTGGGCCCGCAAAATCCTTCGGCCATATTTTGTTTGACCTGCAAAACCTCTACCTTGAACCGAACACATCCTTGAGCAAATCCGTCACACGGGCGGCGGGATTTTCGCGGATTTTCCGCTCCTCTTGGGCGAGCATATAAAAGAGACCGTCCAGGGCGCCATTCGTTACATAATTGTTCAAGTCGAAACTGAAAGCGTTCGCAAACGGAATGGTGCGGACTTTTTGATCCAGTTCCTGATATTGACGAGTCATGCCCACGTTGGCCATGCTATCCGAGACGATCGGTTCGAAGATCTCGTGAAGTCGGCCGCGGGTTTTTCTTTCGAAATAGAGGGTGGCCTCGTTCTCGCGGCCCTGGAGAATCTGCTTCGCATCGGTAAAGGTGATCCCCTTCACAGCGTTGACAAAAATCTCCCTGGCCACAGGCGCAGCCGCCTCCGCCGCGCGGTTCATGGAATACTCGAATTCATCCACTTTATCACCGAAGCCCACGCCGCGCAGAAGGGTTTCAACTTTTTTTACCGGACCGGGAAGGGGTATCTTGATTTCTGGACGGCGGTAATATCCATTCACCCCCGAAACCAGGTCCACCGCGTTGCCGGTGCCCACCGTCAAGGCCTCTTTCAGGCCCGCGACGATGCGATCCTCCGAGAGCGACTCCTGCCCGCCGAGCATCTGCTGAGTGCCCTTCAAAATCCGGTCAAATGAAAGCTGAGCCTGCGTTTCAGCCGCACAGAACGCCACTAACAAACAAGCCGTGCAAACCACGATCATTTTTTTCATCGTCCCACCTTCACTTTCCAAACCGCTTCTTCTGTTTTTTTTACAAAACCCGTGGATGTATGTTAAAATAGTTTTGTGGGGATAAAATGCTTTAAACAAAAATATTGATGGGCTCGTAAAAAGTCCAAAACCGGAGTTTATCGTCACCCCGGCGAAGGCCGGGGGCCAGTAAAATCAGTAACTTCTGGATAGAGGTTTATCCCGATAAAATCGGGGATCAAGTCCGGGATGACGGCCAAGGGACTTTTTAAGAAACCGTCAAATATTAACATGATACGAATCGAAAGAAAATGAGAATCATATTTTTTGCAGGAAAAGGCGGGGTCGGAAAAACCAGCGTGGCGGCCGCCACAGGCATAAAAATTGCCCAGGCGGGCACCAGAACACTTGTCATGTCCCTTGACGTGGCCCACAGCCTGGGGGATATTTTCGATCTCGAAAGAAATCTCATCGACAAAAACAAGGGTAGACCAATCGAGGTGGGAAACAATCTGTGGGTTCAGGAACTCGACATCCAAGAAGAAATTCAGAATAACTGGGGGGACATTCACAAGTATATTTCCACGCTCCTGAACACTACAGGCCTCGACGAGATCCTCGCCGAAGAGCTGGCCGTGCTGCCCGGCATGGAGGAAGTCAGCCTTCTTCTTTACATAAACCGTTACGTTCAGACAAAAAAATTTGACGCGATTCTCCTGGACTGCGCCCCTACCGGCGAATCATTGAGATTTATCAGCATCCCGACGACACTCGAGTGGTATATAAAAAAAATATTCAAGATGGAAAGGACTATCGCCAGATACGCCCGTCCAGTGGCCAAAAGGCTTTACGATGTTCCGCTTCCGGGGGAAGAATATTTCAATGCAATCGAATCTCTGTTCCACCGTCTTCACGGAGTGGACGAAATCCTTGTAGATCCAGAGGTTACAACAGTACGTCTTGTTACCAACCCGGAAAAAATTGTTCTCAAGGAAACACAACGCGCGTTCATGTATTTTTCCCTTTATAAGATGACCACGGATGCGGTGATAATAAACCGCGTCCTGCCTGAGAATGTGAAAGACGCCTATTTCGACGACTGGAGGGAGAGGCAGAGCGAATATATACATCAGGCCGAAATGTATTTCAGTCCCATACCCATTTTTCCTGTCAACCTTTTCAGAGGCGAAATCCTGGGCACAGAGAGACTCACTTCCCTCGCCGGGCAGATTTACGGCGGACGGGACCCGCTGGATCGGTTTTTCGACGGGGCGCCTTATTCTCTAAACAAAACCGACGGCAACTACCAGATTAAAATCAAGCTGCCCTTCATCCAGAAAAAAGACATCGATATCAACAAGATAGGCGATGAACTCATTGTCCGGGTGGGAAGTTTTAAGAGGCACATCCTGCTCCCCAGACCGGTGGCGGCGTCAAAATCAGTCAGCGCCAGGCTCGAGGGAGCGGATCTTTCCATCCGATTTGAGCCTTGAATTTTTACGGGAAAGGAGGATAACCATGGCCGAGATAAAGGATGACGTGCTAAACGAACAAATGATATGCCCCATCGGAAGGTTTTTCTTGAAGCTCGAAAAAGCATCCCGCAGGAAATCCAAATTTGCACAGCACCTGTCCCGCTCGCAGATCGAGCTGCTGAAAGCCGTGAAATACTTGATTGACGAAAAAATTGAAGACTTGGAAAAAACAGGGGAAAGCAAAGAGAGAAAAGAATCGACTCGAATCGATGTAGAATGAAATTTCCCGGAAAAGAGCACCGCGTTCGGCTGCGTTGAAGCCGCCGGTCTTATCGGCCCGGACGCTTTGTCGCCGTTTTAGTGGTAATTGCATGGTGTTCTGTCGAAGGCGCATTCCTGGCTCGCTCTGAATAACATGAAAAAAAAGAAAAAAAACCGGCACGGTGAAACCAGAAAAAAACCGGCGGCGGCCCAAGGAAGTAATGGCTCCCGGGCTGTTTCGACAGATGTCCAGAAGTCCCTTTCCCGGGGGCTCAGTCAACACCGGGCGGGTGATCTGCTTGCCGCTGAAAATCATTATAAAAATGTTTTGCAGGCGGATCCGGAAAACAGTGAAGCTTGGCACCTTTCCGGGTTAGTTGCCTTTCAGCAGAAAAGGTTCAAAGAAGCAGCCGACTGTATCAAACATTGCCTCGATAATGCACCCGGAAACGCCACCGCGCACTACAATATGGCCAGGACACTGAAAGAACTGGGCAAGGCTCAACAGGCCATAGATCATTACAGGCAGGCGGTGAGCCTGAACCCTGGTTACGTTTCCGCCTGGTTCAATCTGGGCAACATCCTTGCGGAGGGAAAGAAGCTGGATGAGGCAGTTGACGCATACAGCAACGCAGCCGAGACCGCACCGCAAGACACACAGATCTTGAATAACTGGGGAAATGTTCTTTGTGAGCTGAACTTGCACAAAGAAGCCGCAGAGGTCTACAAACGCGCCATAGACATTGATCCATCCAATGCCATGGCCATCACAAATCTCGGAAATGCTTTCCGCTCCATGCACAGTATGAACGAAGCCGTGAAAGTTTACCGCCGTGCTCTCGACGCCCAACCGGACAATCCAACGATACTTCTGGCCCTTGCCAGGGCGCTGGAGGGTCAGGACGACCTCGCGGATGCCGAGCAAAACGCACGACGTTCCGTAGAAATAGCACCATCCGAGGATGCATGGTTCCGCCTGGGGCATATCCTCCATGAAAAAGGAGATACCGGGGAAGCTTTACACTGCTATCAAAAAGTTCTTACCTTCAACCCCGGCAATGCTGTGGTGTTTAACAACATGGGACTGCTCGCCAAGGATGCGGAGGAAAACGAGGAAGCCGAGAAATTGCTTCGAAAAGCCGTGGAACTGGATCCCGCTTACGGACCGGCCTGGACTAACCTTGCGATAGTCCTGGAGCGCACCGATCGCCTGGAAGAAGCTGAAAAAGCCGCTCGTAAAGGAGCCGAGCTCGAGCCCGCAGCCACTGCCTTTCTACGGGTAGGCTCAGTGCTGGATTCACTGAATCGCAGGGAAGAAGCAATTGAGCTCTATCGACGCTGCCTGGAACTGGACCCGGAAGACAAACACGGCGCCGGGCTGGAGTTGGCCAGGCTCGGTGTACTGGCGACTCCCGCTAAAGCAAGCGACGCCTATGTCCGTAGGCTTTTTGATCTTTATGCAGCCAATTTCGATGCCCATCTCCAACAAAAACTCGAATACAGGGGACCGGACATCCTCCTTGAAGCCCTGCGTCCGTGGCTCGAACGTGAAGCGGCCCGTGGAAGAGAATTATCTGTGCTCGACCTTGGTTGTGGCACCGGCTTGTGCGGCGAAGTACTGAGACCATATGCACGGATTCTGGAAGGAGTGGATCTGTCTCCGCGAATGGTGGCCAAGGCCCGGGAAAGAAAAATTTATGACAAGCTGGAAGTCGAAGAACTCTCCTCGTACTTGCGCCGCTCCGGCCAGCCTTTTGATCTGCTCGCAGCCGGTGACGTCCTTGTTTACATAGGAGATCTGGCAGAGCTTTTTGAAAGCGCCGCAGGGGCCTTGCGCCCCGGGGGAGTTTTTGCCTTTACAGTTGAAAAACACGACGGCGAAGGCTTCTTGCTGACAGGCACCAGCCGTTATGCCCACAGCCTTTCCTATCTTTCCGGGCTTGCAGGTAAATATGGTTTTCGGGAAGCCGTGCTGAAGGAAACCAGCACCCGCCGTGAAGCAGACAAAGCCGTTCCCTGCCTTGTGGGTGTTTTCGAACTGACCGGCTCCTCCACTGAAACCTGAACCGTTACCTCAATCCGCTCCAAAAACCCTGGATCAGGAAAAGCTGCGGGATACGAGGTTCTCCACCAGGAATTATCCGCTCTTTAGGCTCACACTATCCCCCTGGAATGGTTCACGAGGATTATCCGGTGCCTGCTCGTATCCGAGTGGACCCTTCGAAGCCTGGCCTGCAGTGACGGGTCCGGGACAGTGATTTTTGAAAGGTATTTGGATTCATCAAGCTCTGCTTCGATGAACGCCCCGAGCTTGTATGCGTCTTTTTCGCTGAGTTCTTCCCGTTGAACATACCTGAGCAACCGGTTCACTCTGGTTACAAAAAGATCGAGCATGCCTTCTTCCACGTCCAGATCCAGGCCGAATTCCGGGTCCTTTTCCACCCTCTGCCTTATATCCCGGAAAAGCTCTCCGTGTCCGGTTTCCTCGGCAGCCATCATCGACCAGAATCTCTTGACCGGGCCTGAAAAATTTTTTTTCCGGCTCAAGTAGGAATAAACTTCGGCCAGACCTGTCTCTATCTCTTCGAGCAACTTCAGTGTGGCTGCAACATTCGATTTCATCCAAGCCTCCTACATCAGTCCCGGGGCTCCTTCAGATACCGGTCTATACCTACCCCTTCAACCCCGCGAAGAATATGCATCACTGCTTTCACATTACTCTCCCCGCGGATTACGCTCCCGTGCTGTGGGGCCACGGTTTCGACTTCAAGCTCCTCGAAACGGTCCAAGGCATAGCTCACGGCCCTTTTTGTGGGCATAACATTCCTGTGAAATTCGAGAAAATCAGGTACCGGGCAGTAGTCTCTGCCCAAGGGGCACGAATCGTAGCTGCCGCAATCAGCACATTCTTCCATCAGGCCGCTGAAAAGGTTCCATTGACCCGACAGGCTGCCGAACAGATCACTGCTGAAAAGAATTTTTGTACGCGTGTCAAAGGTGGCGAAGCTCCCGGCGCAATGTGCAAAGGGAGTGGGGATAAATTTTAAGTGCCTGCCGTGCCAGTAAAAATTGTAATCAAGCTCTTCTATGCTAGAAAGCCTCCGTCGCATTTCCCCATCAATGTAGTACTGTATGAAAAGGTGGTCGACATCCATAGAAATGACTTTCAGGTCCGGATTACTGCATAAGCCTAGCAGGTTGACCATGGATCCGCATAGATCCGGGTCGTAGTGCTGATAGATCAAGGCAACGATATTACGGGGATCCACACCGGTGCGGAGAATTTTTGTCATAACCACGGAAAAATCGGTGCGGTTGCCTCCGTCGATGAGCACGGCCTTACCGTCCTGAACCACGAGGTATGGATTACAATGGAGGTTTTCATGTCCTTCGCTGGACCCCACCCAGTAAACACCCTCGCCTATCAAAACAGGGCCTTCCAAGTTAATTACACCGGGATTAACCATCGCCCGCCTCGAACAGTTCTTCAATAACGAAGTAAGCCTCCATGGGCTGCTTGTTTTTTAAAGCCACCAAGCCTCTTTCCTCCAATCGAAACAAGCCGCGTAGCGCCATGCGGGTGTTTTCGGAAATATTTACACGTCCTGCAGCGCCGGAAGACTCGAATCTGGCAGCAATATTGACGTCGTCCCCGAAGATATCGAACTGCATCCTGTGTTTTCCGACAACTCCAGCCACCACCCTTCCTGTATGGACACCCACCCTCATGCGCAGATCAACGGATAGTTCAGAGCCGGATTCACGAACCGATTCAAGCATTGCAAGTCCTGCACGCACTGCTCTTTCGGCATGCCCGTCTACCCGCTCGGGTGTCCCGAACACGGCCATGTATGCATCTCCTATTGTTTTTATCTTGGTGCCTTTCAACTCTGCGACAATATCATCGAACCTTGAAAACACCCAGTGGAGCATATCGACCAGGCCGTCGGGACCCATTGTTTCAGCAAGTTGAGTAAAGCCTTCAAAATCCGTGAACAGAATCGTGCAGTCGTATTCGGCAGGGGGGAAGGCGCCCTTGTAGGTCATCTCCTCGGCAACCTGGGCCGGAAGGGTGTTTTTTAGAAGGGAATCCACTCTTACCGCCAGTTGTGCATGCCGGCTCAGCAATTCGTTCAACAACCGCTTTTCTACAACGGCATCTTCGATTCTGGCCAAACACCCAAGCAGGGGAAGCAGCAACGGCTGATCCCCCTCGGCGGACCCGCAAGCTGTAGAGATCCAGTCGGTTTCCATGATCTAATAAGTTTACTACCTCAATTTTCGATTTGTCTACAGAAATTCCCCCTGGAATATGTGGCGTTTCAACTTGCCGGAACCAGGTCTCTATGATACTTCAATGTCCGCGTTTACATTTCCAGAGGAGAGGGCCTGATGGAATTTTTCCGAAAAAAGGACCCCAGAGCTGCCAAGTGGGACGATTTACAAAAGCAGCTGCGTGACTGCGAACAAAAAAAGCTGTTATTGTTCGACTTTGCCGGTTCGTTGATAATCCTTGTGAAAGAATTGAGCGTAGAAGCAGAAGACCTTGATACTCCTTCCATTAAAGAACGGCTCGACGGTCTTTCTGAAAAGCTGCGGCTCGATAGCGACGTTCGATCTCTCGAAACCGGCCTTGAAAGGGACAGAGAAGAACTTTTTCTATTCGCCGGACGACAGCAGGAATATCTGAAGGACCGGGAAGCTGAACTCGCCGAAATAATCGAAACACTGACAGGCGCGATCGCCTCCATCGGGCGGGAAAACCGCGTTTTCACCGAAAGGATACAAGCCCAGAGTGACCGCATCGAAAAACTTACCCGTTTAAATGACTTAAAGCAACTCAAAGACGGGCTGTCAATGGAAGTGGAACAGGTTCGGCGAACCGTCTTCGAGAAACAATTCGCCGACGAACAACGCATAGAAAGGCTTTCGCGCCGCGTCCACGGACTCGATACTGAGTTGAAACACATGAAGATGACAGCTTTCAGGGACGGGCTCACGGGAACCTATAACCTTCAGGCTCTGGAACGGAGGATGGAGGAAGCTGTTACCAAAAGCTCGGTCACAGGGGTTCCGCTCTCCTTTCTGGTCCTCGACATCGACCATTACCCGGAAATCATAAAAACATCGGGGCAAAACCTGGCAGACAGGGTAATACTTGCCATCGCTCAGAACTGCCAATCTTTCATATCCACGGAGGAATTTCTCGCCCGCTGCAGGGAAGGCATTTTCTCAATCGTCATCCCGGGTCAGCAGGTAAAATATGCCGCGAAAAGAGCCAGGCGCCTGTGCCGAGCTATTGCCTCGGCGCGTTACATGCTGGAAGAATCCCAGCCCCGCGATATAATATCTTTTACGGTCAGCATAGGTTTGAGCGGATACGGCCGAGGCGACGATTCCAGAAGCATCGTCGAGCGTGGGCTTCGAGCTCTTTATGCCGCCAAAAGAGCGGGAGGGAACAGGGTTGTAACCGAAAAATCGCTTTTTCTACGTTTCAAACAGGGCGGCGAAAACATCGATCCTTTGTATTAATCGAGGACGGTCGGCTGGGAAAACGGGAAAAAAGAACTTGGCAGGAACGCTTTAATGAAAAAAGGAAATAAATCTTGGAAACCATATCGAACCTCATCAAACGTGATCGTGAGACACTACTGGAAAGCCTGCGCGACTTACTGAAAATGAAAAGTATAGCAGCCCAGAATCATGGAATGCAGGAAACCGCTCAGCATCTGGTTTCAGCTATGCAGGATATGGGGCTCGAAGGACGGCTGCTCACGCTTGAAGGCGCATTTCCAGCGGTATTCGGGGAGTACCGCGCTGAGGGAGCCTTAAACACTCTCCTCATTTACGGCCATTACGATGTTCAACCGGTTGAACCGATCGAACTGTGGCACAGTGACCCATTCGGAGCGGAAATCAGGGATGGAAAAATCTATTCTCGAGGCGCGACCGATGATAAGGGAAACCTCTGGGCAACACTGATGGCGTTCAAATTATTGAAGGAAATGAAAGGCCATGTGCCTCTCCATCTCAAATTCTTTTTCGAAGGAGAAGAAGAGGTGGGAAGCCCTCATCTCAAGTCCTACCTCGAAGCATATACTGAGCTGCTTTCAGCCGACTATACCATCTTATGTGACCGGGGTGTTCATGAATCAGGACGCCCTCAGATGTACCTCGGCAATAAAGGCATCATGTCCGCTGAAATTCAAATAGAAGGCCCTTCCCGGGATGTCCACTCGGGCCAGGCGCCGCTTATAGGCAACCCGGCATGGCATCTGGTCAAAGCACTAGCCTCCTTGAAAGATGCCGGCGACAGGATTCTCATCCCGGGTTATTACGATGATGTCGTTTATCCGGTAGATGAAGAGCTGGAACTCCTGAAGCAAATCCCATTCGACAAGCAAGAGTTTCTTTCGACCTACGGGCTTAAAGAGACACTGCCGGGCACAAACGGCCTTCAGGCATTGATCCACCTGCTCTACAGTCCTACAGCCAGTATCAACGGGCTTTCTTCCGGCTACCAGGGTCGTGGCACCAAAACCATAATACCCTCGAAGGCTTCTGCAAAGTTTGATTTCAGGTTCGTGATGCACCAGAATCCCCGTTTGTGCGCTGCGGCGATACGGGAATTTTTCGAAGAACACTTGGCCGGATGCCGCAACTTCAGCATATCCATGACCGAACCGGTGAATCCGCATAAGATGAACCCCGCCGAGCCCATCGTGGAAGTGGCGCGGCGCTGCGCGGCCCGTACCTACGGCCGCGAGGCGGTTGTATGGCCGCTTCTGGACGGATCCGGCCCCATGGCTTATTTCGGAGACATCCTCGGCGCGCCCGCAATGATCATTGGGCTCGGTGCTCCTTTTGCATATGCAAACACCCATGCTCCAAACGAATATATCGGGGTGGATGATTATTTCAACGGCATAGCACTCATGGCCGACATTTACGACACCTATGGAGGAAAATAATGGAACGGAAAAAACTTGTATTAGACTACATCGAATCGAACAAAGAAACTTTCATAGGAAAGCTTTTCGATCTGCTCAGCAGGCCCAGCATAAGCTCCCAGAACATCGGTGTCCGCGAGTGCGGGGAAGCACTTGCCGAAATGGCCCGAAATGCGGGAATGGAGGCCAAGGTCATGGAAACAGGGGGGCATCCGGTTGTTTTCGCGCAATGCATCGTAGACCCCGCACTTCCCACCGTACTTTTCTATGGCCACTACGATGTTCAGCCTCCCGAACCGCTTGAAGACTGGCTTTCGCCTCCCTTCGAACCCACGATCCGCGACGGCCGCATCTTCGCTCGTGGCGCCGCCGACAACAAAGGCCAGATGCTCTGCCATTTGCTTGCCGTGGAGGCATGGCTACAGGCGGCGGGCCCACTCCCGGTGAACGTCAAAATGATATTCGACGGTGAAGAGGAATCCGGCAGCGTCAACCTGGAAAAATTTGTTTCCGGGCACCGCGAAATGCTTGCAGCCGACCTGGTTTACACCTCGGACGGGCCCATGCACGAAAGCGGCAGGCCATACGTCCTTTTGGGGGTAAGAGGGATCCTTTACGTGGAACTGAACGCTCAAGGCGCCAAATGGGACAATCATTCCGGCAACAAAGGCGGCGTAGTGCCTAATCCTGCCTGGATTCTGGTAGACCTGCTCAGAACGATGAGGGATCCAGACGGTAAAATCCTGATTAATGGCTTCTACGACGACATCGAGCCTCCAAGTGAGCGGATAATGGAACTTGTCAGGTCGCTTCCTTTCGACCGCGAAAAAATCAAGAAGACGATAGGTTATGACGGTTTGGATTTGGACCCGCAAACCTATTACAGAAGGCTGCTGCTGGAACCCACGTTCAATATCGCCGGGTTTGGAAGCGGCTATCTGGGTGAAGGCATGAAAACCATCATCCCCGGCACGGCCGTGCTTAAAATGGATATGCGGCTCGTCGTAAACCAGGACCCGGACGACATCTTTGAAAAATTCGAAGCGCACGTGCGGAAACATGCGCCGGGGGTCGAGGTAAAAAAAATGGGCACCATGGCCCCGTCGAGAACATTACCTGACATTCCTGAGGTTGCGGAAGTAATCGAGGCGGTCCGCTCCGCCTATGGCTCTGAGCCGGTGATAATGCCCACACTGGGCGGCAGCCTCCCTGATGCAGTGTGGACACGTACAATGGCAACCCCCTCGGTTATGGTGCCCTATGCCAATGCCGATGAAAACAATCATTCACCCAATGAAAATCTGGTGATCGAATGCTTTTTCGATGGAATCAGGTGTTCCTGCAGCGTGCTTTCGCGCCTCGGCACAGTTAAAGACTAACAGCTATAACAATTCCCGCGGTGCCGCCTTGCAATCCACGCACTTTCGAAGATGAAGATCTTCGGCATGAACAGCATGCCGAGGATCTTCGCGTCCTTCGTGTTCTTCGTGGTTTATCTTTTTGTTTGAACCGCTCGCTTCGCTGACCTGCGGTGCGGTACACCAATCGGGGTCGGCGTCGGTATCGGTATCGGCTGTTTTAATGCAGCTCGTTTTTTTCGGAAAATCTCTTGACATTGTTTTCGAGGTCTCTTATAAACTTAGGCAACGCTAACTTTGATGACCTCGGAAAAATCCCGAGCCTGCGGAATATGGTTGTCGCTGTTTTTTGCGGGTTCATCAACTTTTTTTCCGGAGACAAGACAAGAGACGTCAACTGTCTCTTTCAAAAGACAATGCAGATGGAATCGAAATTGAAATCATCAGAAGGAACAGCCGCGCAGGTGCCGATTCAGGGCATAGCGCTTGCAGCTGTTCAACCCGGCACAACGGTCCACGTCTCAGCCGTCGGGGCCGGATACGGCCTAAAATCCAGATTAGCTTCGATGGGACTGATTCCAGGTAACGACATCAAAGTGGTGCGCAACTCTTCGAACGGACCTCTTCTTGTGGAGGTGATGGGCTGCAGGATCATGCTTGGCCGCGGAATGGCCCTCAAGATATTGGTGGAATGATTTTTGATCCTGGCCTGGAATTTCAAACATGCAGAACCGGGCGGGCAGGAGCCTCCAACCAGAAGAACAAGCCGACGCATCAAACTGAACGGTTCCTGCAGGTCCAATTGAGCTCCCAACCCATCGATCACAAATGATGGAGGGGGATATGCACGAACGATCACTGCATTGCTACCGGCCCCTCGGCCCCAGGCAGGAGCGCAGGGCTTCAAGCAGGGAGTGAACGGAGGAATACCCCGGTTCGAGCCGCGGCGGCCTGTCCACGACCACGATTTGGCAACCGCGGTTTCGGGCGGCCTCGATCTTGGCACTGACACCGCCTGCCTCCCCGCTGTCCTTGGTTACCACTACGCCGATATCGTGGCCGGCGATAACCTGCATATTTTCAGCCACCGAAAACGGGCCGTCTGCGCACACGAACTCATTCCTGCAAAGCCCTGCCTGCAGGCAGGCTTCGATCGATGCTGGATGATCAAGAACCCGTGCCATGATCCGTATACAGCGGCTGCGGGCCGCCTCCACATACGGCGCGAGATTTCGAACTCCTATGGTGAGCAGCACCGGCAGTCCGAACGAAAACGAAAGGTTGGCAGCGGTTTGGTGGTCCGCGGCTCGGTGAACATCAGGGGCGTCTTCCACTGTTCCGGGCCGTTCGAAGGCCAGGTAAGGCGCCCCCACCCTGCGGCAGGCCTCAAGCGCATTGACGCTTACCGCGGCCGCATAAGGGTGGGTTGCATCTATTACAGCATCGATTTCCCACTCACGGACAATCTTTTCAAGCCCATCTGCATCCAGATCCCCCGTCCGCCATTTCATTCCGGGATAAATCCCACACCTGGGAGGAATCGAGGTGGCCGTCGAAAGAATCACGCCGTGGCCTTCTTCCGAAAGAGCCTTTGCAATAAGCCCCGCCTCGGCGGTTCCTCCAAGCAGCAAAATCACAGCCTGTATCCCCGCGGTGTGATGAACCTGCCGTCCACGCTCTTTGAATGGCTGTTCCCGATAATCACCACGCTGCGCATATTGATATCAACGGATAGCAAATCCCCCAGTACCGTAAGCTCTACATGCTCCTCCGGGGTGCCGACGGCTGTTCCCACACCAGAGGGCGTCTCAGCCGGCCTATAGCGTAGAAATATCTCAACGGCCTCTTCCAGCTGATGTACCCGTTTTTTCGACCTGGGATTGTAAAGCGCCGCCACCAGGTCCGCGGAAGCGACCGCCTCCAGGCGCCGGCGTATCATTTCCCATGGAACGAGCAGGTCGCTGAGGCTTATAACCGCATAGTCCAGCATCAGGGGCGCGCCCATGGCAGCCGCCGCGGCATTGGCCGCGGATATGCCGGGAATAATTTCCACAGGCAGGCCGGGGGCCGCAAGCCGTGTGATTTCAAGGGCGAGACCCGCCATTCCGTAAACACCGGGGTCCCCCGAGGACACCAGTGCAACCTTGGCCCCGGCATCGGCACGCATCACAGCCGCCCTGCACCGCTCTTCCTCCCTGGTCATGCCGGATGAAACGACCTCCTTCCCGGCCGTCAAATCTTCGATATAGGCCAGATACCTTGAGTATCCCACCACGACCCGGCTCTCGGAAATAGCCTTTACTGCTCGAGGGGTCTGATCCAACTCACCCCCGGGTCCTATGCCGACTACAAAGAGTTTTCCCTGGCAACGGCCACTGTGACTCCGTTTTGTTTTATCTTGCGAAGTATTAATACCGTCCTCCTTCCAGCCAGCAACGCAGCGGGTTCGGCCACGGCGGGCAGGTTCACTTTTTCCATGGCAAGCGGAGTTTTACTGAAATCCCGGCTGCAGGCCCGTATTTCATCGGATGAAATGAACCTCAAAGGAATTCTTAGCTCGGCTGCGGCCTGTATCAAGCCCTTCTCGCGGCGTTTTATGTCCGCACTGGCCAGAAAGCGGACATCACAAACCCGCATACCAACTTCACCGAGACCGAAGAGCACAGCCGCGACGATATTCCCTGAGGCACATCCCTTTCTGCATCCCACCCCCACGATTATCCTCCGGGCCGCCTCCGATGTCGTTGTAATGACTGGCTCCGCCCCGAGGATATTCGAAACCGCCAAGGCCAGAGTGTTGGCGCCTCCTTCATGGCCGCTCAAAAGGCTTATCGAATAACGGCCATGCACATCCACGACAACCACAGGGGGATCCGAAAGTTTACTCTGGATATGAGGGGCCAGCGCCCGGACGATAACGCCGCAGGGGCCCACGAAAACGATCCCGTCTGTCTTCGGGAAAAGCTCTTCCACCAGATCCATTGTACGCATGAAACGAGTGGAGTCGCTGTGATCCTTAACCGACTCGTGAAAGTAAAGATTGCTTGAAGGCATGGCCGCCGCGAGCCTTAGGACCACTCCGGCACCTGCTTCCGAAAGCGTAATCAAATCCGGCATATCATATCCTCACCCCCTGTAGCCGTGTTTGAAATGAGGATCATAGAGGCGCGAGCGGGCCCCGCTTGCTTCTGGCCGGACGATGAAAATCGCCGTTTTTGTGACCCCGGAGGCTTTAACTTTCTCTGCGATATCCGCCAGTGTTCCCCGGATTACCAGTTCATCCGGCCATGAGGCGTGGTAAACTACAGCTGCCGGGCAGTCTTCACCATAATGAACGCTCAAAGACCGGGCACAGGATCCTATTGTGTGCGTCGAAAGAAACAGGCAAAGAGTAGCCCCTGTTGAAGCGAATCGGTCCAGAGATTCCTTCTCGGGCATAGGCGTCCGCCCGGGCGTACGGGTAAGAACAATACTCTGGGCCACCTCCGGAACGGTCAGTTCCCAGCGCAAAGCGGCGGCGGCGGCCTGAAAAGCACTCACGCCCGGAACAACTTCACACGGTATCCCCCGCCTTTCAAGTTCTGCTATCTGTTCTCCAATCGCACCATAAATGGAAGGGTCACCCGAATGAAGCCTGACAACATCCAGGCCTCTTTTTTCTGCATCGACGATAAGATCTATCACCTGTAAATGGGTGAGTGCTGCAGAGTCATGCTTTTCAGCCTCTACGGGCAATAGGTCCATGATTGCAGGATTAACCAGCGATCCGGCAAAGATACACACACTGCATTGCCGCAATAGTGATTCGGCCTTACGGGTCAGCAAATCGGCTCCACCCGGCCCAGCGCCGACAAAAAAAACTTTCATGAGGGATCCTCCGGTCCGGTTTTGGTGAGTATAATGGATAGATAACCTGTTTGTTCCGCGGCATCACGAAGATTTCCAAGATTTTTTTCCAACCGCTCATTCGGCATCCCTAAATGCGATGCGAATACG
>CAYXDR010000023.1:0-1822 GCA_964463515.1 uncultured Desulfobacteraceae bacterium
GGGCTCGGAACCCTCTATGTAACCGTCACCGAATACGAAGGGCGGCCTTTCGAAGTCTTCGCCACCATCGGAAAATCCGGCACCTCGACGACTGCAAAAACCGAGGCTATAGGACGGCTGGTTTCCCTGGCCCTGCGATCGGGGGTGCGGGCGGATAAAATCGTCGATCAGTTGAAAGGAATAGGAGGAGAACACCCGGTTTTTCAGAAGGACGGGTTGGTGCTCTCGATTCCGGATGCCATAAGCAGAATCCTCGAAAAGCGATATCTGAAGGGTGCCAAACGAAAAGCCGACGGCAAACGGGCTCACAGTCTCAAAGGCGAGGTTTGCCCCGAATGCGGGCAGACCATCAGCTTCGAAGAAGGCTGCATGACCTGCCATTTCTGCGGTTACAGTAAATGCGGCTGAAGGACTGTCAGGCCACCTCGTAGACTCCCCGCTCACGGTCCTGCAGGTAGACATGGTCGAATCTTCGCTTAGCCGCGTCTTCGAACCATTCCCTTCCGGTGCGGCTGCAGTCCGAACAAGCATTTTTGGGTATCAAGACACCCATTACACTGCTGCCGAGGCTTGATGCCGATTCAACGGCAAGCGCGCCCGCGCACCGCCTGCAGCGGCGAAGCCTCTCCCGCTGTCTTTCGCGGATCATGTCGGTATCGTAAAAAACTTCCCTGGACCTCTCGATTATGCATCCATCGGGGCTGTTTTCCTCCGGGGCAGGCCCATCCAGACAGGCCTGTTTCAGCCGCCGGACAAGCTGCTGTATGTATGCCGTCGTTTCCTGTGACTGCGGCCGGTATTGCTCGTCGTAGTCCGGCTCTTTTACATGTGACGTATCCATGCCTGCCATCGCCATTATGATCCCAACATTCACATAAGGAAGGGCGGTTTCCAAAGCGTATCCCCCCTCCAGCACTGCGATGTCAGGCCTGAGCCGCGAATTCAAAACCGCATAGCCGTGCGCGGAAAAATTCATGTTCGTGATCGGATCGCTGAAATGATTGTCCTGCCCGGCCGAGTTTATCACTATCTCCGGTTGGAATCTTTCAAGCAGAGGCATCACCAGTTCTTCCAGCGCGTGAAGAAAACCTTCCTCTCCGGTTCCAGGAGGCAGCGGAATGTTCACCGTGCCTCCCAGAGCGTTCGCCCCGCCCGCTTCATCAGGAAAACCGCTGCCGGGGTATAGTGTTCTTCCGTCCTGGTGAAGCGAGATGAAAAGAGTTTCCGGATCGTGCCAATAGATGTCCTGCGTACCGTCGCCGTGATGACAATCGGTGTCTACAACCGCCACACGCCGGATGCCGTATACATCCCTAATGTATTCTATCATCACGGCCTCCATGTTTATGTTGCAGAACCCGCGGTTTCCGTGGACTACCCGCATTGCATGGTGGCCGGGAGGCCGTACAAGTGCAAATGCGCTTTGAACCTCCCTGCGCATGACGGCGTCGGCTGCAACCAGGCAGCCTCCAGCCGAAATCAAATGGCTCTCGGTCACAACGCTCTGTTCATCCGGCACACAGAAATGCACCCGGCGGATGTCATCGAACGAAGCGGGCCTGATGCGGTATTCGATTATCCCTTCAACATCAAGCAGACCTTCCTCCTGAACCTGGTCCTGCGTGTAGAGTAGCCGTTCCTCGCGCTCCGGATGCGAAGGGCTTATGGCCCAGTCATATGCCGGGAAAAATACGAGACCGGTTTTTCGAGGCGCCCTCAGCATATCATTTCTCCCTGTTCCATTCGGCTATCAGGCCGGGGGTGATGCACAGCCTGAGACGGATGTTCCGGCCCGTGCGGGAATAGCCCCTTATCATATTGA
>CAYXDR010000023.1:1832-9876 GCA_964463515.1 uncultured Desulfobacteraceae bacterium
GCTTTGGCGCTCGATCACCGATATTTCGACAGCCTCCCCACCGGCGGAAACCGCTGCAGACCGTAAGGCCTCTTTGGCCAAGGCTTCAGCCTCCTTGATGTCGAATTGGCTTGATACCGGCCGGTTTATTCCGGCTTCCGGTATCATTACGGTTCCTCGTTCGGTATCTGCCTGGAGGGTGACCATGGCGGTCACCCTGGCCACTGCGGCGCCCACTGCGTTGGCCACGCCGTGATGTTCCGGCACCGAGCATTCCAGGCCCAAGGCTTCTGCAACAAACGGAGCAAGTTGTTGGGCTGGGCCTCCGATAAGCACGGCCCTGGAAGGAACTATGGGCCTGTCGTGGAGGACCTCGTGTATCGTGTAGACGGGTCTCCGGTTCAACCCCGCGACAAATTCACGGGCTTCCTCGGCAATCCTGCGCGCAGTCGACTCCAACACAAACCGGGCCGCCTCCCTGCCTCCGCCGCCCGGTCCGAGGCCGATCCTATCAACTGCCTCCATGGCGGCTGTTCTGTCCCCGGCATCAAGGAGGCCAAGTGCAATCATTGCATCGGTTGGAGTTGGGGAGGTCCCGCCGAAAGCAACAGGGGGTCCTGCCCTGTCGGGGCCGATTGAAAGACCGCCGTCCGGCTGAAGCCTTACTGAGCTGTCTCCGCCTATCCCGGCTGAATGTGTGATAAGAGACCGTATCAAAGTCAAGTACGGGCCAAGCGCTATACCGTGCGGATCCAGCAGAGGTACGCCGTCCAGGACGACGCTGATGTCGGTGGTGGTACCTCCGATATCAAGAACCAGGGTAGTGCCCTCGCACCCATCCAGGGCAAGCGCTCCCATAACACTCGCCGCAGGGCCCGACTGCGCAGTTCGGGACGGTAAGGCAGGGCCGGACTCAGGTGAACACGTACCCCCGTCTGGCTTGAGGAGGTAGCGGGGGGCTTCCAGGTGCATCCTGGACAGAGTCCCGTTCAAAGCGCCGATAAAACGGTGGTGGATCGCCGACAGCCCAGCATTAAGATAAGCGGTGGCTATACGCCTGGGGAAGTTTAACGACCCGGAGATATGATGCCCCATGGCCACATGGTTGAAATCTCCACCGGTCCAGTCACGAATCTGCTCTTCGTGGACGGGATTGCGGACCGAAAACTTGCCGACCACGGCCAGGCTGTCGATGCCCCGGCCCCTGATATCTGCACCGGCCCCAACGACCTTTGAATGATCCAGCCTTTGAACTTCGAATCCCTGGTGATCTATACATCCCGGGACCACACGATAACACGGGCCCACCTCGTGAAGCTCCGGATCGACGCCCGGTCCCGCTGTTACGATAACCCCGGCGGGATCCAACCGGTCCTGGACGATCGCATTGGTGGCCATCGTAGTGGAAAAAACCAACCGGCTCAATGACGTCGGTTTCACTTCCCCCAGAGTTCGGGCAAGTGAATCTGCAAGGGTTTCGATCAGGTCCGTTCCTGTTGGTACTTTGCTTTCCCCAACGATCCGGCCGCCTTCGATAAGAACCGAATCGGTCTGGGTGCCACCGACATCAAGCCCGAGAATCATGTAGCCGCCTTTCCTTGATAAACCGCAACTCCCTCTACGGGGGAAATCTCCAGTTCTCGACTGTTGTTGATTAATGGTTCCGGCGGGGGCGGGGGCTTCGCTGCGGGACCTTCATATTTTTAAGTTCTCCCCGAGAAAGACTATGTGTTCTCTCTCGGGGCGGTTTTCAACGCCGATAAAGAAATGGGCACCACCGAAATTTAAATGAAAGTTTTTGCTTTTGCCCTGGAGCTCCCCGCTCGACCCACCGTCTCCCCCGATGAATCTCCCGCAGCCAACCCCCCGCTCCCGCCTCTTATCCAGTGCCCAATATCCTTTGATGCCTCTGTGTTTTAATCGGCGTCGGTATCGGTATCGGTATCGGCATCGGCGGTTTTTAATGTAGTGGTGTTTTTCACCGATGCCATCGGCTGCTTCCGGATCGTTGTCAGTGAGGCGGAGCCGAACGGTTGTCGTTGTCGTAATCGGCTATTTCTAAAGCAGTTCTTCTTTCCTCCCGGCTAACAGCTAACAGCTATAACGCCACCCGTTGTAGCCTGCCCCTTCAAAGCAAGGGTGCAGCTGCTTCTCGATAAGGAATTTCCTTATTCAAAATCATGGTTGTCCCGATGGACAATTATGTTTTCCTAAGGTTAGACTTCCTTTAAAGTATTAGTTGCGGAAAGGATGCCATCGTAAAAAAATGCCCCTCCGCTGAAAACCGGGCTCTGGAGGGTTTGAAGAGTAAATCTTTGAGCAATGTTAGATAAATGCTTTTTAATCTTAATCTATATTATTAATGCATTATATACAAGGAGAATGACATGGACGAGGTAAAAGGAAGCCAAGTCGAGTCGATTTATGCGGAGAAAAGAGTGTTTGATTCTCCTGAAGAATTCATCAAGAACGCCAGGTTGAAGAGTATTGGGGACTACGAAGGAATGTACCGACGTTCCATCGAGGATCCGGATGGGTTCTGGGGGGAGATGGCGGAAAAAGAACTTGACTGGTTTGAAAAATGGAAAGGGCCGGTCGAGGATTTCAACTTCAAGGATGAAATATTCATACGGTATTTCGCCGGTGGTAAACTCAATGTTTCCTACAACTGCCTGGACAGGCATTTGAACACCTGGAGGAAAAACAAGGCGGCCTTGATATTTCAAGGCGAACCTCTCGAAGAATCGCGCACCTATACATACCAGGAACTGCACCGTGAAGTCTGCAAGTTCGCCAACGTTCTGAAGGGCTTCGGCGTCAAGAAGGGAGACCGTGTTGCGATCTACTTGCCGATGATCCCGGAGCTTCCTGTGGCCATGCTCGCGTGCGCGCGCATAGGTGCGGTTCACAGCGTGGTTTTCGGCGGCTTCAGCGCCGATGCCTTGAGGGACAGGATCGTCGACTGCGAAGCCGAAACACTTATCACCTGCAACTATGGATACAGATCCGGAAGAGTGCTCGATACCAAGAAAAACGCCGATGCGGCACTGGATTCCTGCCCCAACGTGAAGAAATGCGTGGTGGTGAGTCGCGTGGAAAAAGAGACGAACATGGTCGAGGGCAGGGACTACTGGTGGCACGAACTGATGAGGGAGGCCGGGGCTAAATGCGACCCTGAGCCGATGGACGCCGAAGACCCCCTGTTCATACTTTATACGAGCGGCTCCACCGGAAAACCAAAAGGCGTGCTGCATACCACGGCGGGTTACCTTCTTTTCTGCATAATGACCATGAAATACGTTTTCGACTGCAGGGACGAAGATGTCTACTGGTGCACGGCCGACATAGGATGGGTTACGGGTCACAGCTATATCGTCTACGGCCCTCTGGGTTTGGGAACGACTTCGCTCATGTTCGAAGGTGTCCCCAATTATCCGGAACCGGATCGTTTCTGGGAAATTGTTGAAAGATACGCAGTGAATATTTTTTACACTGCGCCCACGGCTATCCGCGCCATCATGCGCCACGGCGATGAATGGATTCAGAAGCGGGACTTGAGCAGTCTCAGGCTCCTTGGCAGCGTTGGTGAGCCGATAAATCCCGAAGCCTGGATGTGGTACTACGAGGTGGTTGGCAGGCGCCAATGTCCCATTGTCGATACATGGTGGCAGACAGAGACCGGCGGTCACATGATTACGCCGATTCCCGGTGCTATGCGTATGAAACCGGGTTCCGCGGCCCTGCCCTTCTTCGGCGTGCTTCCGAAGATCGTGCGGCAGGACGGCTCCGAGGCAGGCACCAACGAAGGCGGGCACCTGTGCATCGCCAAATCATGGCCAGGCATGATGCGTACGGTTTACGGCGATCCTGAGCGGTTTAAGAAGCAGTATTTCGAGGACCACCCGGGCTATTATTTCTCCGGCGACGGCGCGCGTATCGATGAAGACGGGTATTTCTGGCTCATGGGCAGGGTGGATGACGTAATAAATGTAAGCGGCCACCGCATGGGAACAGCAGAGGTGGAAAGTTCACTGGTGGCGCACGAGGCCGTGGCGGAGGCTGCCGTGGTGGGGTTTCCACACGACGTAAAGGGGCAGGGGATTTATGCGTTTGTGACCCTGAAGGACGGTTTCGAACCTTCCGAAGAGATGAAAAAGGAATTGGTTAACCATGTACGTAAAGAGATAGGGCCTATCGCGTCCCCGGACAAACTTCATTTCACCGATGCGCTCCCCAAAACCAGGAGCGGCAAAATCATGAGACGGATACTGCGGAAGATCGCCGAAGGTCAGATAGGGCAGCTGGGCGACACCAGCACCCTGGCGGACCCGGAAGTCGTGGACAGGCTGGTAGATGGAAGACAATAAACATCTGGCGGCGCCGGCGCGCCGCAGGAGGACAATATGGCAACGGGGGAAGAAAGGCGGGGCTGGCTTGTAACCTTGAGCGGCACCGGTATAAACCTGGCTCTTGGCATCCTTTACACCTGGAGCATCATGAAGGGTGCGATAGCCGATTCCATCCGGCAGGGCGGGCCCGGGGCATTCGACTGGAAGTTGTCTTCCTTGAATGATCCTTATGCCGTCTGCTGCATCGTTTTTGCGTTTGCAACAGTGTTGGCCGGCCGCATGCAGGATCGCTTCGGCCCCCGGATAACGGCCTTTATCGGAGGGATCCTTGTAGGAGTAGGGTTTATATGGGTATCCAGCACCACCAGCTACACGACATGGCTGGTGGGCTTCGGGCTGCTGGCAGGCGCCGGCATCGGGTTCGGTTATGCGGCGGCCACCCCGCCGGCTCTCAAATGGTTTCCGCCGGACAAGACCGGGCTGATAGCCGGCGTGGTTGTGGCCGGTTTCGGTTTAGCCTCGGTTTATATAGCGCCGCTTTCCACTTATTTGGTGGGAAGCTGGGGGCTTCAAAAATCGATGCTGTTTTTCGGTGTCGCGTTTTTGGTGGTTGTTTGCGGGCTGTCTATGTTTCTCGTAAACCCTCCCCCGGGCCATATAGCCGGCCGGCCGGCAGGAAGTTCGACTCAGGCCGGCCCGGTCCGGCCGGAGGCAAAGCCATCCGAAGTGCTCAGGAAAGGCTCTTTTTATGTCATCTGGACTATTTTTTTCATCGGTGCAGGGGCCGGCCTGATGGTGATAGGCAGCGTGGCCGGTATGGCCAAGCGGAGCATGGGCGAAGCTGCGTTCATTGCGGTGGCCATCCTGGCCGTGGGGAATGCCGGAGGCCGGATCGTCGCGGGATTTTTATCCGATAGAATCGGTCGCAGGAACACGCTTATGATGATTTTGCTCTTTCAAGCAGTGTTGCTGCTGGCTGCGGTTCCGGTTGTGGGCTCCGATACCTCCAGCCCTTTGCTGGTGGTGGCGATCGCTACTTTCCTGGGATTTAACTACGGCGCCAACCTTTCTCTTTTTCCTTCGTTGACCAAGGATATGTGGGGGTTGAAAAATTTCGGGATCAACTATGGCATCGTGTTTACCGCATGGGGAGTCGGCGGATTCGTAATGGGCAGGATGTCTCAGATGCTTGTTGCCTCCTCTGGCTCCTACACATCCTCGTTTGTCGTGGCTGCCGTGATGCTGGTTGCAGGGTCCGCCTTGACCCTGGCGTTGAAAAAGGAAAAAAAGACGGTGCCGGTACCTATTGCGGTAGAGGAATCGGCCGCAGCATGAGAGGAAAAAAGGCGAGATTTAAAGCACGGCTTCAGTGTGCGGCAGGAACTTACCCCGCAGGAATTCGACGACTCGTTGGGCTTCTGCCAATGCTTTTTCTTTAACTTCACCGGTCGTATGGTAGGCGTGATCGTACAGGCTGCCGACCTCCATCTCGGGGCCGAACATCATACCTCCCACGAGACCTGCAAATTCGTCGACCGGCTGCACGTCGTTCATCAATGCCCAGGCAAGGGTCCAACAGCGGGCGGTGCGGTAAAGGTCGTAGCCGCCTCCTCCAAGAGCAAGGATGCGCGGGCACACGGACCTGATTCTTTTCAACGCCTTCTGGTAGCCGTTGTTGGTGAGTTTTAGATGGGTCAGGGGATCGGAGACCATGGTGTCCGCCCCGATTTCGGCGACAATCAGGTCGGGCGCGTAGCTTTCGAGCACGGGGATTACTGCACCTGTCATAACGTAATCGTAAATTTCGTCGTCGGAACCGGGCTCCAGGGGCACATTCATGGTGAATCCTTCCGCCTTCCCGGCGCCGATTTCAACTTCGTTTCCTGACCATGGATACAACGTGCGGCCGGTTTCATGAATGGATATCACCAGCACTCTCGGGTCTTCGTAGAACGCGTGCTGGACACCGTTTCCATGATGGGCGTCCAAGTCTACGTAGGCTATCCTCCGGCCGGGTGAAGTTTTCAGTGCGTAGAGGATCGAAACCGCGATGTCGTTAATATAGCAGAATCCCTCGGCATTGCCCGGCATCGCGTGGTGAAATCCTCCCACAGGGTTGAAGGCAACCAAGGATTCGCCGTTCAGCAGGGACTCGATGCCGGCCTGGGTGGCACCGGCGGCCAGCAGGGACCATTCGTAAATGCCCGGCAGTATGGGATTGTCCTGCGTGCCGAGGCCGCTTGCAAGCATTTCAACCCGGATTTTGCCCTGGCTTGCCTCTTTGAGCAGCACCAGGTATTGCGGTTCGTGGAACAGCGCCAAGAGAGACGGATCGATCGGTTTGGGTTCCTGCACCCGCATCCATTGGTGATTTAGAACCCCGTAGCGGTTGCATAGATCGTATGTTTTGGCGGCTCGCTCCGGCTTGAACGGGTGATCCGGTCCAAAATCGAACCAGCCCATTTCTTCGGAGTAAAAGAACACAGAACCGGCTGATTTGACGTCCACTTGAGGCAATTACAATCCTCCTGTTGTTGTGTCGCTGAAAGTAACGGCGGTTTTGTGATAAATTGGAGTGTGCCGAAAGAACCTAGCAGATCAATGGAAGGGCGGTCAACGAAAAAGAGATTTGGATTCGTGTCTTGGGCTGCAGGAGCGGCGCCCCCGCAGCGATCACCGGAATCTGTGGGAGAATGCAGTTGGTCCATCTTTTGATGGCCTCGTAAAAGGTCCCGGATCCGGCATTCCGGCGTAGGCCGGAATCCAGAAGTCGTTGGAATCACTGGACCCCGGCCTGCGCCGGGGTGACGATAGAGGGGATATCCTGACTTTTACGAGGGCATCATCTTTTAAGACCGGCGGCAAAAGCTCTTTCCTGCAGCATGTTTTCCCTCTGTTTCCGTTTTATCGCCGTGGGTGTATAATTTTTGACTTCCGCCGCGAAATGATCTAATGACTTTGTAACTGAAAAATCCAAACAGAAATCGAATTCGCCGCTTGTGGACCGGCAGTGAGATTGAAAGCGGGAAGTAAGAGGCGACCCCAGAATGAAAACGTCGCCGGGTCGGCCCGCGGGCAGACGGTATGTTGTATTCCGGCACGGAAAATGAGCATTAAGGCTTAGCGCCATGTCCTGGATTCAGCGAATAAGTTTTCTTGAGCCCCGGGAAAAACATGGGGTTTACAGGGTCCTGATACCCCCGGTTTTATTCCACCGCTTCGGAATAGACCCGCTCAGCTTCTCGACTTCCGACGGTGAAAGGGCTGTGAACATGTTCTGCCCGGCTGGCGACGGGGCCTGCCTGATCGAGATCAGACATCGGCGGTTCGAAGACCCCATCTATTCGCTGCAGCTTTCGGACGGCGCGGATCACACCCAGTTGTCCTGGGATTTCGTGATCGTAAACGATCCGGATTCTCCCAGGTTTTCCGTAGATGTGGATGATGAAGGCCGGGATACGCTTTTCGGTTGGGCCGCCCGGAATGTGGACGAAGAATGCCGGGCCCTTGCCCATGGTTATTTTCCCGGGCAGATAAGAAAAGGGCTGGGTTTGACCGGGCAGGTGATAAGAAACCTGGAATTTTTCTGTATGATGTTTGATATCAAAAGCATTCGGCTCGAAGCCCTTTTCTATCACAATGCCATTTCTTACGAGCAGCACGGCTTTTCTTATTTTTCGGGTTACAAGATGATGAACCGGATAAATGACGGGTTT
>CAYXDR010000023.1:9886-11457 GCA_964463515.1 uncultured Desulfobacteraceae bacterium
CGGGGGGGTGTCTCGCAAAACTGCTGGACGGGCGCAGGCCTTTCAGGCATCCGGATTTCGCCGGAACAGTACGGGGACGCAGCTGGGCCGTTCATGATGGAATACTTGCCGAGGCAGAAGATGAGATACTTGAGGAGGGCTGGGTTTCACCGGTGATGTACAGGATGGTGGGGTCCCCAAGGGCCATGGTGACGTTTCCTGATCCGGTTTTTTGAAGCGGAGTTGGTGGGTGAGAAAAAATATCCTTCGATTGAAATCATTTCGAAATTGGCGCATCCGCACAAAGCTGATTACGGTGACACTTTTCCTTGTCCTCCTGCCACTGATAGTATCTTCGTATCTTGCGTTGGACCGGTTCAGCCGTGCGCTGCGCGACAGCGCCGAGGCGAAACTCGAGCACCTCGTCAGGGATGTCTATTCCATGTGCAGGATTCAGCGAGGCATGCTTCAGGAAGCGGGCTTGGCCGGCTCTGGTGAAGATGGGCATGCGGACGGCGGCCTGTGGAGCGGTAGCCGCCGGCTGATGAAAGAGGAAATACGGCGGATAAAGGTAGGAGAAACAGGATATGTCTATATCATCGACAGCCGGGGTTTTTTGAAAATACATCCTGCCAAGGAAGGCGAAAACATCCTGGATTCCACCGATTCGTCCGGGTTCCGCTACATAAGGGCGATGATCGAAAATGCCGTGAGTCTTCCCGAGGGCAGCATCGGTACCATCCGTTACCCCTGGATCAACGAAGAGCTGGGAGAGACTTCCCCCCGCTATAAAATTCTCAAGTACGCCTATTTCGAGCCGCTGGACTGGATCATTGCGGCCGGGAGCTACGAGGACGAAATCTACCACGCGTTTAAATCCACCGAGCGATTCATATTCATTGTCGTGCTTGTGGCCGTGGTATTCGCCTGTCTGCTTACCGTGGGCCTTTCCAAGGTTCTTACCAGACCGATCCAGGAGCTTACCCACGTGACCAGCATGATGGCCGGCGGGGATATGGGCCGGAGGGTGCAGGTACAGCGCAGCGATGAAATCGGGCTCCTGGGCAGTTCCTTCAACCGGATGATGGATCAGCTTCAGCATTATACGTCGAACCTGGAGAAGATGGTGGAGGCCCGCACCACAGAACTCAAGGAGTCCAGGGAGAAATACCGGAGCCTGAGCCTTTTTTTGAACAGCATCCTGGACAGCGCCACTGAGTATGCGATTATCGCGCTTGATTTTTACGGGAAGATCATAGAATTCAACAAGGGCGCCGAGCGGGTTTACGGGTGGGAAAAAAGTGAAGTGATAAAAAAGATGAATATCGGTGTGACCATCCCGGAGGAAGAGCTCAAGCGGGGCATCCAGGCTGAAATGAGCCGCCGGACCAGGAACGAAGGGCTCTGCGAACAGGAAATGATGCGGGTGAGAAAAGGAGGCGAGCTTTTCCCTGCATACACCACGATCACCGCCATAAAAGACCCAGACGGCAGGACAACAGGTTTCGTTGAAATCGACAGGGACCTTACGCTGCGCAAACACCTGGAACGGGAACTGCGCGAGACCAAGGAATTTCTGGAAAACATCATGG
>CAYXDR010000023.1:11467-15638 GCA_964463515.1 uncultured Desulfobacteraceae bacterium
CTCCGTAGACGGCATCGTGACGACGGACCTGAAGGGAAATATAACCTATATGAACCGGGCCATGGAGGAAATTCTCCAGTACGACCGGGAAGAACTTCTCGGGCGCCATGTAGCCTGCATTTACGTCAGGGGTATAAATGAGGCCCGGGACATAATGAACCTCCTGAGAGCCTCGGAGCGTGCCGGAAACTATGAAATGCAGATGGAGAGCAAGAACGGAGATGCGGTATCCATCGTTACTTCTCTGTTTCTGCTTAGAAACGAAGACAATGAATTGATAGGCACTGCAGGCATTTTCAAGGATATCACCGAAAGGAAAATTCTGGAGGACAAATTGAAAGCTGCCCAGGTTCGGCTTTTCGAGGCGTCCAAAATGAGAGCGCTCGGGGAGCTGGTTGCCGGTGTGGCTCATGAATTGAACAATCCCTTGATGGCTTCCAAGACGATCCTGTACGTGATCCTGAAGAGTGTGTCCGAGAACTGGGAACACCGGGAACGTCTTGAACTGATCCGGGAATGCAACGAGCGAATAGAAAAAATCGTCGACCATCTTCGGGAATTTTCCAGGCAGACTTTGCCGGAGTTTAATCTGACAGACCTCAATAAACCCATTGAAAATGCATTAATGATTACTGGTCAGCAATTAATAAATCATAATATATCGGTTGTTAAGCACCTTGAAGATAATTTGCCTCCTATAATGGCGGATATCAACCAACTTGAGCAGGTGTTTCTGAACCTGCTTTCCAATGCCAGGGATGCGATGGAAGAGATTTCCGGCGAGAAGGTATTGAGGGTATCTACTTTCGTAACCCGGGAGGACGGGAACAGCTTCGTCTGTGCGAGTATAGAAGACACCGGTATGGGTATTCCGGAAGAGAACCTGCATAAGGTAATGGAACCTTTCTTCAGCACAAAACCGGTAGGTAAAGGCACAGGGCTGGGGCTTTCGTTGTGTTTCGGCATAGTGGAAACACACGGCGGACGCCTGGATATCGAAAGCGAGGTCGGGAAGGGAAGCCGATTTACGGTGTTGATACCGGCATCTGCGCCGGGAAAGGAGTGAATCATGGAGAAGAAAATTTTGATCGTGGATGATGATGAGATGGTTTTAATGGCCCTCGACGAACTGCTGAAACCGGAAGGATACCAGGTCCGGGCTGTGTCGAGTGGAAGGGAGGCCCTCAAACGCCTCGATGAAGAGCAGTACGATCTTCTGATGCTGGATATAATCATGCCGGAAATGGACGGCTTCGAACTCTGCCGCAAAATCCGTGAAAAAGAGGATTACAAGGAAACACCCGTGGTTTTTCTGACAGCCAAGAGCAGGGCACAGGACAAAAAGGACGGCCTGGAAGCCGGTGCGAATTTGTTTCTTTCAAAACCTATTTCGCCGGAAAAGTTGCTTGCTATAATAAGCGACACGCTCGGTTGAAGCGGCGGAAATCGTCTAAAGTTTCAGGGCCGCAATGAATTTTTCCATGCTTCCGTCCTGTTCCATCATTTCCACCAGCCGCTCGGCCTTGTATCCGTCGTGGTGCGTCAGCATGTTCGAACTGTGTTCGAGCATGTCGATGCAGGTGAAGGTGTCATACGGGGCGACCATCAATGTTATACACCCCCTTTCGGCTGCCTGCAGGACCGCGGGCGCAGGCTTGCCTCCGCCCGTCAGTATGATTCCCGCCACGGTTTCGGGTGCAGGCGTAGTTCCGGCCGTCCCCGGCTTCATAAGAATCAATTTGTGGTAAACCCGCCTGAAAAGCTTCAGGTCTTGAGGCAGCGCAGCCGATCCCACCGTCATTCTGCTCACCAGCGTGGAGGCCAGAAATTCTTTACCGGAAACTACTTCAGCAGCGAGAATCCTTGCGGCCCCAGCCAGTGTTTGATAGTTAAGGCGTGGGTCTTCAGGAAGCAGAAGAGCTGAAGGCATGCCGCCGCGGCTGAAGGATCCTGCCAGTGATTTCACTGCCCGGCTGAAATCAGCGGCCGGAATTCTGTTGATAGCGAATGCCTTGAGCCTTTCCCTGAGAAGGGAGGCTATACTGAAAAGGCTGTAGCGGGTGGTGGATAATTTCCTGTACCGGTGAACAACGAGAAGATCGGCCTGGAGGCGGTTTATAACAGAAACCTCCGGTGCCGGGTGGGAAACATCGTCAAGAAACATGTGAGTCCGGCCCATGACAATAAGGACGTCCACATTTTGTTCAAGGATCGCGGCCTTGGCCGCTGTTTCGGTCAACAATTCTTCGGGGGTGCGGGAGGCCGGGATGTCTTCCTCTGCGGGGTACGGACATATATCTTCGACAGGAGTTTCAAGAGCAAGGACTTTTTTGAAAAGGAACGCGTCGGCATCCGACCGGATGTCCTGCTCCTGCACCGGGTGTGTTCCAAAAGGTTTGAAGAAACCCACACGAAAACCACGGTTCTCTAGGGCGGCGGAGACAGCCCACGTAATGATACTGTGGCCGGCATTGTCCCCCGTGGAGCCAATGAACAAAAACGGCATGGATATTACCTCCCGGATACCCGGTGCACGGACGGAAACCGGTCGGACAGCTTCCGGCCGGAACTTGCATTTGACTGGGCAGGCATTATAAAAAGTTTCGCATGAAACATCAAAAGATTTCACTATGAAACCGGGAAAAGGGCGGTTTTGCTGTTTTTGATGTTGCCAGAACTCTCAAAAGTGCTAATATTGCGGCCGGAAACGGATCGGTCCAGGTTTCTGAAGGATAAGGAGATGAAAGAATGCTCGATTTGAAATTTATAAGGGCAAATTTAGATAATGTAAAACAAATGCTGGTCGATCGAGGCTACGATTTGGATCTCGAAAGGTTTTCCAGGCTCGACCGTGAACGGCGTGAAGGACTCACCGAGTTGGAGGAGCTACGGCATAAAAGAAACAGCGTGAGTGAAGAAATTGCGGCCATGAAGCGGAGAGGCGAGGACGCATCCGCAGTTATAGATGAAATGAAGGGTGTATCGATCCGGATCAAGGAGATGGAGAAGGAACTGGCCTCCGGACTCGAAGCCCTCGATCACCTTATGCTGGAAATTCCCAACATGCCAGATAAATCCGTGCCGGTGGGCGCGGGGGAGGATGACAACCCGGTGCTCAGGACACACGGCGAGATCAGGAAGATGGATTTCGAACCGAAACCCCACTGGGAGCTGGGAGAGAACCTCGGAATTCTTGATTTTGCCTGCGCCGCGAAGCTTGCAGGGGCGCGTTTTGCTCTTTACAAAGGCCTGGGGGCCAGGTTGGAGCGGGCTCTGATCAATTTTATGCTGGATATTCACACCCGGGAGCATGGATATGTAGAGGTGCTGCCGCCGTTCATCGTCAACTCCACAACAATGACGGGAACAGGCCAGCTCCCGAAATTCGAAGAAGATCTCTTCAAGCTCCAGGGCACGGACTACTATCTCATTCCCACCGCGGAGGTCCCTGTAACCAATATCCACCGGGACGAAATCCTGCCGGAGGAAAAGCTGCCGGTGTGCTACGTCGCGTACACGCCGTGTTTTCGTTCGGAGGCCGGTTCACACGGCAAGGATACCAGGGGATTGATCCGGCAGCACCAGTTCAATAAAGTTGAGCTTGTCAAGTTTTCAGCTCCTGAGACGTCATACGATGAACTGGAGAGCCTTACCCGGAACGCGGAAGAAGTCCTTCGCAGGCTCGGCCTGCCTTACCGGGTGGTGAACCTGTGCACGGGGGACCTTGGATTTTCCTCGGCCAAGACATATGACATAGAGGTGTTTCTACCAGGTCAACGGGTTTATCGCGAAATTTCCTCCTGCAGCAATTTTGAGACGTTTCAGGCCAGGCGCGCCGGGATACGATTCAAACGGTCGGGAGAGAAAAAGAGCGAACTACTGCATACATTGAACGGATCGGGGCTCGCTGTGGGCAGGACGCTTGTCGCTGTGCTTGAGAATTATCAGGCAGCCGACGGCACAATTGAAGTTCCTGAGCCGCTTATTGCTTACATGGGTGGAATAAACAGAATTATACCGGAATCACCATGAGGTTCGAACAGCACGCTGATACCAAGTGGCGAATTTACCAAAGAAGGCTGAAGCGGGAGAAGCGCCTTGTTTCAGCGTTCAGGAAACTGCCGCGTCTGACCGGCTTTGCATGCCTGGTGGCCGTTTCGGTAGTAGGCGT